>CALEIX010000099.1 GCA_937898825.1 uncultured Elusimicrobia bacterium
TACCACAGCGGGTATGCTCACTCTTCATTCCTTGTTTCGCTCCAAAATTAACTCTGCCAAACTATCAAATATTTATTTGACAGAGCATTACACCCCCCCCCCGAGGAAATTTTGAGGGGGTTTTTTTTATGAAAGAAAAAAACGGTAAAAAACACTTTGAATTCATAGATTTCGCCAGAGTATTTCTAAAAGCCGGAAACGGCGGTAACGGCTGTCTATCTTTTCGCAGGGAGAAATACATTCCGTATGGCGGCCCTGACGGCGGCAACGGCGGCAGAGGAGGAAACATATATATCAAGGCTTCTTCCGATGTAAATACTTTATTCCACATAGCCCGGAACCCTCACATAAAAGCTGAAAACGGAAAAAACGGGAAAGGAAAAAATCTTTCTGGAAAAAGCGGCAGAAACATTTGCATATATGTGCCGTGCGGAACCGTAGTTAAAGAAAGCGAACGCGTAGTGTGCGATTTAAAAAACGACGGTGACGAATACCTTGCGGCGCAAGGCGGGAGAGGCGGAAGAGGGAACACGGCGTTCAAAACCCCAAAAAACACCGCTCCCAGGATGTCGGAAAAGGGCGAGCCGGGAGAAGAAAAAACATTAAACCTTGAACTCAGCCTTCTCGCCGATGTGGGGCTGGTAGGATTTCCAAATGCCGGCAAGTCCACGCTTCTTTCACGCATATCTCAGGCTCATCCCAGGATAGCGGACTACCCGTTCACCACATTAAATCCGAATCTCGGAACTGTCTTCCACAAGCGAAAGAATTTTGTCATCGCGGACATTCCAGGCCTTATAGAAGGCGCTTCCAGAGGCAAGGGATTAGGGGATATATTTTTAAGGCACATTATGAGAACCAAACTTCTCCTCCATCTGATAGATCCCCTGGGATTCGGGAAAACAACCGCGGAAGAATCGGTGGAAATAATCAACAAAGAGCTGGAAGAATTCCACCCCCTGCTTCCAAAAAGGGAAAAGTTTCTGATTGTTAACAAATCTGATTTGCCAAACGCAAAAAAAATTTATTTGAAAATAAAAAAGAAATATCCCAAAAAACCGTTATTTCTCATTTCAGCGGCTACCGGGGAAGGAATAGCAAAACTGCTCGATAAAATCATTGAAGCTCTTCCGAAACTCAAGCCGGGCAATATTTATCCCGCAGCCTCCCCGCGACAAGATACAGTAAATGTTAAAAAAGGTTATGAAATCGTGAGGGCCGGGCCCGGGCGCTTCGCGGCAAAAGGCAAAGAATTAGAAAAACTCTTATCCATGACCAATTTTTCCCAGGGCCAATCTCTTGAACGCTTTCAGAAGATACTGAAACATATCGGTATAGACAAGGAACTGAAAAAACAAGGCATAAGAAAAGGAGAAATTGTTGTAATAGGTAATATGGAATTTGAATGGCTCCCCGACAAATTTCCCGAACCCTGAAAAAGGATAAAAGCTAAATCAATAAACTGTTTCCCATTCTCTGGTGGTTAAAATAAACTCCACCCGCCTGTTCAATGCCCTGGCTTTTTCGGTCTGCTCCCGCGTAACCGGCCTGGATTCACCATAACCGTAAATTCTTATCGAGGTTGGGTAAACCCCTTTGGAAACTATATAATCCTTCACCGCCTGAGCCCTGTTGAGAGAAAGCGACTTATTGTATTCCTCGCTCCCGACATCGTCAGTATGTCCCACTACCACCAATTTCATTGTCCGATGTCTCAATAAAAGTTCCGCTATCATGTCAAGAATCTTATGAGAACTTTTTCGCAGGGTGGCCGAATTGAACTCAAATTCAACCGGCGGAATCTCCCTGGTATACAACATATCCATAATCGACTGCATCTCAAGTCTGGCACGCCTTTTCTCCTCCTTCTGGATATAATTTTTGCCGCCAGCGCAGGAAATTAGCAGGAGTGACGAAAGAACAAAAATTTTTTTCATAAAACACCTCTATTCAGCGGAGCTCTCGGGCAAATTCAGTTTCACAATAAGCGTTTCCCGCCTGAATCTGTAGCCTCTGGCAAACGATGTATTGCTCAAAAGAAGCGGGCCGCTGGAAAAGATAGTGGAATATATTTTTTCCCGTTTTATTCTGGGCTTGTTGTCAGGGTCCAGCGGATTTTCGCGCAGAATCTCGGACAGTGTATCCATCGCCCAGAATACCGGCCATATAACGGCAGCGCGCATAGCAAGTTCGTTCTTGGGCACTGAAGAGAGAAGATTTTCGGAATTATCCAATCTTTCCACCGCCCATACTATCCACTTGCCTATTACAGGCTTTACTCTGGAAAGATTTTTTTTATCTTTCAAATGAGAGGGAGACACACCAACTGCCTTCAAATCCTCCAGCGGAAGATAACACCTTCCCATCTTTACATCCGATGAAATATCCCTCAGAATATTGGTGATTTGAAGCGCCTCGCCCACCGCTCTGGCATCGTCTAAATCAGGGCCAGTCCTTTTTTTCATCTTAAGATGGTGATTGTAAATCCGCGCCCAAAAAACCCCGGGCCCGCCGCCTATGCAGGCGCAGTAATCCTCAATCTCCTTGGCGGTCTTGAAAGCGGAAACGACAGAGATGTCGGAAAAATGCGCCACATCCATTTTCATGCCGGAAACAACACTTTTAAGAACATCCAATATATAGCGCCTGAAAATTTCTTCCGCGCCTTCATAAACACTCAATATTTCCCCTAAATTTGCGAGCAATTCTTTTTCGCCAGGAGCAGTAACCTGAGACGATGCTTTGCCTGCAACTTCAGCAACTTTCTTCCTTGAATCGAAATTGTCAATCTCGCCAAAAAGTTTAAGCACCCTGTCTTTTTCTTTGGCGCTAAGACGTTGACAATCTACCAAAGTGTCCGCGGCCCTTGCAAGAAGATAAGCAAGCCCCATAACGCCTTTTATCCTTTGCGGCATTATATTAATACTCAAATAAAGCGTCCTGGAAACATTTTTTAAAATTCGGTTTAATTTTTCCCCTAAAAGAAGGTTCGTGCTTGCCGGCATATAAAGTTATTTTACAAAAAACGGTTGTAAATTTCCCGATTCACATCATTTTTTTCCGCGCAAACCTGCCGCTGGAAAAACGATTTTCCCAAGAGCCACATTTCTTTTTGCGCCGGTAGCGTAAAAAGGATGATTATTTCTTTTTCTTAAAGTTAACAGCCCCAGAAGTGCAAAACAGGCGGCTTCTTTGGCCAGAGGATTTATGCCGTATTCATCAATACTGGCGACCTTTATTCCTGAAAAAACCTTTCTAAAATTGTCCATTAGAGTTTTGTTAAAAACGCCGCCACCGCTTATTACAATTTCTTTTACTTCCCCTTTGACGAACCTATCCCTTGACCGACGCACAACCAAAGCGGTAAAGTAATTTAACGTAGCCATTATATTCTCAGCCTTCTCTTTTCTAACATCAAAAAACCTCCTGATAAATCGCATTGAGAAAAAGGACCTTTCAAGAGACTTCGGTGGTCTTCTGAAAAAGTATGGAGTATTTTGCAGCATTTTCTCCGCTCTTTTGAAATCAATTCTTCCCGCCGCCGCCAGTTTTCCATTTTTATCGTAATGTTTTCTGCCTTTTGTTGCAAAAAGCATAAAATCGTCCATGAGGCAATTGCCCGGGCCGCAATCAAAACCAAACGTCTTAACACTCCCACCCACAACGGAAAAATTCGCTATTCCGCCTATGTTCAAAAGAAGCCTGCGCTTTTTTGAGCCCGCGAAAAGAAATTCGTCAAGGAAAGGAACCAGAGGCGCCCCCTGACCGCCGGCACAAATATCCGCGCTGCGAAAATCAAAAACCACCGGCACTCCCAATTCCTGAACCAGAAAAGACGCCTCGCCTATCTGCATTGTACTTGGCGTCTTAGAAAATGGAGCGTGATAAACAGTCTGTCCATGACTGCCTATTACGCTTATCTTCCTGAGCGGCATTCTGCATTCATTAAAAAAGCGCCTGGCGCAAGATGCCTGCAATCTGCCTATCTTAAAATTTAACTCCGAAATCTCCGGGACTTTCATTTTGAAAGCAGAGAGAATTTTCAGCCGCAAATTCGCAGGATAAACATAATTTTTATATTTCAAAACCTCAATTTTTTTCCCCGAAATATCTATTTTGGTAAGGGTAATAGTTAGACCGTCGGCTGATGTTCCCGACATCAGTCCCACGGCGAGTTCCGCTTTCATAAATCAACCCTCCTTATGAAAAAAAGCGCCATTGCAGTGTTATAGTATCAGGACAAAATTCTGCAAAAAGTGGTTTTTCCCCGAATTAATTTTCCCGCAAACAACAGATATCTTTTTCATCTGGAAAGCACACACCACATCAAAAAAATAACTAAAGAATTTCTGCTATATTCATTTTCTTGAATACAATCCGACAATCTGCGCCCTGGCGATTGAATGCGTTTGCAAAAAATCAAACAAGTCTTCCCGCGAGCCCAAAAACCTGGTTTCATTCAACGCGTATAAAGTAAATAAGTATCTGTGTGTTCCGCTGGGCGGACACGGCCCGCCATACCCATCTATTCCAAAATCGTTGGGCAATTGTTCCACACCGGCTGGTAACGAGATATTTTCAGAAAATGAATTCATCTCCGGCGGAATGTTAACCGCTATCCAGTGAATGAAATTTCCGGACGGAGCATCGGGGTCATTCACGACAAGAGCAAGACTTTTGACTCCCTGCGGCAGACCTTTCCACAAGAGCGGAGGCGAAATGTTTTCTCCATCGCAGGTATATTTCAACGGAATATAACCGCCGTCCGCAAAGGCGGAAGAAAAAAGTTTAAATGAAGCGTTCCGCTGCCCAGAACCTTTGGAAATATTTTGTAACCCCTTGTTTTCCTTGCAGGCAGTAAATACAAGCAAAAGCGAAACAGATATAAATACCTTCTTCATCTTCATCTCCTCCTATGTCAAAATCCTGACAGAGCTCCGAAAACCAAATTTTACCATTTTTAACAACGTATTAGTCATTTAAGAATGTCCTTGCCTAATACCACGGACCCGTCTCCGCCTCAGACGGACCTGTCCGCCGATGCTGTGTGGCGGAGACAGACGGCTACAATGTTTTTTCAGTTAACCTTTTCCTTCCTGGGCGGGTCGGACAAAAATGATAAGGGTGGGTGAACACACACCGTCTTTTTAACTGCAGAAAGGAGTTTTGGTGTTTGCCGTAAAGGGCTGTCGAGAGGCTTGTTAACGCATACAACAAGCCGAACGCCAGAGGGCGGGATTTGCTCGTGCCGCCCGTCCCTTGAGGCAAATGCCGAAATAAACTTTCGTGATTTACCAAAATCTTACCTGCTTTGCGCCAAGGGCGCGCGGCTACATCTTTTATGGATTGTTTATCCGCCTCAGGGACTGTCCCTGTCGGGACTTCTAACGGGGTAAAATTGTATAATAGATTACAAAACGAGAGCTATCAGGCGGAAACGTATTTCTCATAGATAACTTTTTTTTACTTTTCTTGCCAAACGCCTGAATATCGTAAAAAATAAATCCCAACAGGAGAAAAGATATGACAGTAAACCTTAAAAACAGGCATTTTTTGAAAGAACTGGATTTTACGAAAGAGGAATGGCTTTTTCTTCTCGCACTTTCAAGGGAGCTCAAAGATGCAAAGCACGCCGGCAGAGAACAACAAAAACTCAAAGGCAAAAATATCGCTCTCATATTCGAAAAGACCTCGACAAGAACGCGCTGCGCTTTTGAAACAGCAGCTTACGACCAGGGTGCTCATGTCACGTATCTGGGACCGACCGGAAGTCAATTGGGTCATAAAGAAACGATTAAAGACACAGCGCGCGTTTTAGGCAGAATGTACGATGCTATAGAATACAGGGGTTTCGGTCAGGATATAATAGAAGAACTTGCAAAACACGCCGGGGTTCCAGTGTGGAACGGACTCACGAATGAATGGCATCCCACTCAGGTGATGGCAGATGTATTAACCATGAGCGAACATTCCGCAAAACCGCTGGAAAAAATATCTTACGCCTACCTTGGAGACGCCAGATTCAACATGGGACGCTCTCTCCTGACCATAGGAGCGATTTTAGGAATGGACGTAAGAATAGGGGCGCCCAAAAACCTGCAGCCAGATGCGAATCTCATAACCGCCTGTCAAAAAATAAGCGAAACATCCGGAGCGAGAATAAAAATTACGGAAAACCCAAAAGAGGCAGTCAAAGGCGCGGATTTCATACATACCGATGTCTGGGTTTCCATGGGCGAGGCAAAGGAGGTCTGGGAAGAAAGAATAAAACTATTAAAACCATATCAGGTAAACGCCGCAATAATGGAAGAATCCGGCAATCGGGATGTCAAATTCATGCACTGCCTTCCCTCTTTTCATAATGACGGAACGAAAGTCGGAAAGGAAGTTTCGGAAAGATTCGGGCTTAAAAACGGAATTGAAGTCACCGAAGAAGTTTTTGAGTCCAAAGCTTCTGTAGTCTTTGACCAGGCTGAAAACAGAATGCACACGATAAAAGCCGTAATGGTCGCTACTCTGGGAAATTGACTCGGGGTATCACATTCTGAATATTTCCAGGTTTTCTCCCTTCATTCTAAAGGCGTGAGCGGGGTCTATTTCTGAAAAGCGCCTTCCTTCGGAAGTTATTTTGGAAACATCCACGCTATATATGACCCCGTCCTGTTTAACGGGATATGGAGCGAAAAACAAGAGGAGTTTATCGGTAAAATGCGCTCCGCTCTTTCCCTGAACCAGTTCATACCCGCAACTCATTTTGTAAATTCTTGAAAGTTCCACGGTTTCAACCTTTTCCATAATGTAGTCGCCAAGCTCTTTCATCGTAACCTGTATTACCTTTTTGCCTTTGTGGGTTATTTCAAGTCTGCTCCTGGCTGGCTCGGAAAGTTTAGCGTAAAGTTTAAGCGTATATTTTTCTCCGTCTATGACTATGGTTTTGCTGCCTCTCATGAAAATCGAAACATTGGCGATTTTTTTCCCCCGCGCGAAAAAATGCTCGCCATTTGCCGTAAGAACAAAAAAGTATTTTTCAATGTCGCCGCAGCCGGTCCCACCGCCAGGGCAGTTGCTCGCTTTTGCCGCGCTTACATGAACCACCGTTCCTTTTGAGGTTTCGAAAATCAGGTTTGTCATCAAATATTTGTTAATAATTTTTTTAAGAGGAAAGGTATACAAAACAGCGCTTCTGCCGAAAGACTTGCCTGAAATATAACTTTCTCCCTTAGCGACCTGCCTGTTTCCAAAAATCTCATCCAAAGGTTCAAAAATATTCAAGCTGTTTATGTCTATTTCCTGTTCCGCGGGTGAAGGTTCCGGAATTTCCAGCTGCGGCTGCCCGTCTTTGTTCAAAACAGAATTTACACTTTCCTCAAAGGAACCAGCATAAGAAAAAGACGCCATTAGCAATACTCCTGCAAGTAAAATCACGCTCTTTTTCGTTATCATACTTTTCTCCCTAAAACTCATCTTTTCCTCAGGTATGTTATACCCCCTGAAAAGAAAAAAGTCAAGTGTGAAAAAGATCTTTTTTTACAATTTTTGGCCTATGGAAATATGGGTCATTTGTTTCAAATTTCAGTGCCTGAAGATGCGCGAAATACTCGCTTTATCTTAGCGACAATGCTTGCCCTGCCGCAGAAACCCGCGTTTAAAGTTTTAACATCCATATTTTCAATCGAAGAGACCAAAAAGTAGTCCCCGCTTTTCGGCGGGGACTAAGGCGAAAAAAACCTGTTTATTTTTTAAGCAGCCACTCTATAAACTCGTCCCATTTCGTGTCATCAGCCCATTTCAACTTGCGGTAAGTGTAGCTGTAAAAAAACTCCTCAGGCAAATAGACCGCGAGACCGTGCGAACTGCGGCTAAAAACTCCCCTTTTATTATAAGCTATAAGAAATTTATCCAGGAAAGTCATAAGCAATTCGCCCTTCTTCCTGACGTTCTTACTCTTGGTGGAACCGACAACAAGTTCCACGAAATTGTACATATCCTTGTTGTCCTCAAAATTATATTTTTCAGCCGAATCCCTGGCGACTTTGGCAACATTTTTTTCTCCGGCTTTCATTACCGCGTCTACAAAATCGTTGGTGAATTTCGGCAGATACCGCGTCTTTTTGGTGTTTATCACGGACTGGGTATTTCCGGAAAAGAAACTTACGTAAGAATTCACCACCTCTTTTGCAAGCTCAAGAGAGCTCATAGAGGGATTGCTTTTCAATTTGGCAAGAAATTTGTCATAACTGTAGCCCCTTCCGGGCTCCACCTCTTCGGAACCGATTATGTAATCCACGCTGCTGCCTATTTCATAAACAACGCTCGCCATCTGCATGAGGCAGGCGTCGGAAGCGTAAATGTCAATATTTCCCACCCTGGCTAAAACCAGAGCCAGCTGGGGCGTATCTATATTGTTTCCGGTTTCATCGTCGTAAGATATGCCCTTGCCGGTCTCCCTCACGGGATTTCCCTCCAGCCAGCCGCTGCCGTGATTCCAGATGATAAGCATATAACGCCTGGCAGGATATTTGGCCTTCGCCCACTTAACAAACTTAATCACTTCCCTCCAGTCGCCCATATTTATCTTGCCCAAATTCTGAACAATAGGGGAAGTAACTTTTGAAGAATTATTATCTTTCCTTATATAAAGGCGCCGCGCGCCGGTCCAATCGCCGTCAGCGGAACTATGCCCCCTCATTCTTCCAAATTCCACCACGATATTCACCCTGGAACTGGAACCCACCTTTTCCATTTCGTTAACATCCTCAATGCCGAATTTTTCGAGATCATTCTTGGCATTGATAAAAGCCATTATGGTCCATTCCTTCTTGGGCAAGGGTTTGAGAGAACTTCCTGTCTTATCTTCGGCAGGCGCGGGCTCAGGCAAACTCAAATCCGGAACTCCCACGCTGTGAATATCGTCGCTGTTGATATTGCTCAAATCAAACCCGCTCTGGGCAAAAGTTGCGGCGGACGCAAAACTAAATGCAAGGACAAAAACAAAAATTTTCGGTATTATTTTATTCATAAATTCCTCCTGCAAAAAGCGTAGCAGGAAACCATTGACAAGTCAAGCCCCATGGGTCCCAGGACCATATAGGACTTTGGGGCAAAAGACCGCGCCTCTTGCACGCATCGCTTTTATAAAACAAAAACGCCTTTCAGTTTTATCTGAAAGGCGTCGCGAAAAACTTTAGTTCAGTCTTTTTACCACCAGCCGCGGGAGAAGTTTTTCTTGCCGCCGCGTTTATCTCCGTGCCCTTTTCCTCCCCATTTGCCCTTGTTGTGCCTTTTTTCCATGGGTTTTGCTTCGTTGACCACAATCTTTCTTCCGTCTATTTCCTTTTCATTTATCCGTTCAACGGCAGTTTTGGCCTCTTCCTCATTGGACATTTCCACAAAACCGAAACCTTTGGAATTTCCGGAAAACTTGTCAACTATCACCTGCGCGGTCTCTATCTGTCCGCAGTCCTGAAAAATTTCCCTCAGTTTATGATCATTTACGGCATACGGGAGATTGCCCACATACAATTTCTTGTTCATACCATCCTCCTTGATTTCCTTCTTTACTTCGCCTCAACCATTCTCTCGACATTGCTCCGCCAAAAACCAAGGAAGATGCCAAGTAAATCGGATACATACACAGTATGACCTGTCTCTTATACACATCTCCGAGCCCACGAGACCTCTCTACATCTCGT
>CALEIX010000100.1 GCA_937898825.1 uncultured Elusimicrobia bacterium
TATCCTTCATCCTTTATCCTTCATCCTTTATCCTTCATCCTTTATCCTTCATCCTTTATCCTTCATCCTTTATCCTTTCCTGCAGTCCAGCCGTCTTGCTGTCCAGCCGCTATTTTCGCAGAGCCCTGTCTCCGCCACTACTACTTTGGCGGACAGGTCCGCCACACAGCATCGGCGGATAGGCTGCCGTTCGTTTGGCGGATGCGCTCTGCAGCTACAACTTTATCCCTTATCCCTCATCCTTTATCCTTTATCCTTCATCCTTCATCCTTTATCCTTCATCCTTTATCCTTTATTCCTTCCCGTCATAATGTCTCTTATTCTTACTGTCGCCTGCGCCATTGAGTTTACGAACATTGTGAAAATAATTACGAAAAGAGCGTGCACGCAGGCCATTGCCCAGAGCACTTCACCCAGAGGAAGCCCAAAATATTTGCTTTTAAAATAATAAACCCCGAGCATAAGAAGAGCGGAAATGAGGGCAATTGAAAATACCCATCCTTTTTTCATAAACATTGCGGCGCCTGCGGGCGCGATAAGAAACAAAAGCCAGCTTGGCGCCCAGTAAGATCCTATGAGATAAAAAATTGCGGTTGTAACAATTATGTTTATTGCCACTGTTAACAAACGCAGTTTGTGTATCCATCTGAAGAGTCTGTATTCATTTTTGGACATCCACCAGTTGAGCATAAAACCCGCCAGTAGGATAAAGAGAGTAATAGCGGCGGTTTTTCGCTCAAGTGAAGAGAAATAAACGGCGAAAACCGTCAGTATAATTGCAAAGGGTGTGAAATATAGGTTCAATGCGTGCATTGTCCCCTCCGAAAAACGAAAATATGTCTTTCTTTTTCTTCCTGTGGCAAAGCATATGAGAATATATTTAAAATTTTAGCATTATATTGAAATAAAATTTTATTTATTTCTTTTCCCTTTAGTATCGCGGGTTCCGTGTGCCAGGCGCAGAAAATTCCCCCGTTCTTTTTCACCGTGCTTAAACAGAGCGGAAGAATATGTTCCAGTTTTCCAAGTGCTCTTTCGGTTGCGATATCAAAGCTTTCATTTTTCGTTTTTTCAACGGAAGATTTGAAAATTTCCATTCCGCTTAGTCTAAGTTTCATCTTTATCCATATAAGGAATTGTTGTTTCCTGCGGTTTCTCTCGCAGAGTTGGAAATAGTTGTTGATAAATATTTTCAGAGGTATGGCTGGAAACCCTGCTCCGCTGCCGATATCCAGAAATCTCCTTTTTCCAGGAAAACCCGAAATTTGTTTAAGCAAGGGCAGCAGCGCCAAAGAATCAAGAATATGCCTTGACCAGATTCTATGGCGGTCTCTTTCTGATATCAGGTTGAATATTGCGGATTTTTTCAATATTTCTTCTACAAAAATTTCAAGCATGCTCATCTTTTCGCTGGTTAATTCCAGTTCCCATTTTGAGCAGGCGCTGGCAAAAAATTCTTTACCTTTTAATTGCATATTGTTTTTCAATATTTATTATTAACAGTTGAATGTCTGACGGTTTTATGCCGGGTATTCTGGAAGCCTGGGCGATTGTTTTCGGCATAACCTTCTGTAGTTTCTGGCGGGATTCAAGCGAAATATTAAGCCGCCAGTAGTCTGTGTCTTCCGGTATTGAAATGTGTTCCAGACGTTTTAATTTTTCCGCTTCTTTTATGTTCCGTTCGATATAGGGGGCGTAATCAAATTGTATTTGCGCTTCCCTTTGCGCCATTTCCAGGCTCCAGGGAGTTATGTCCGGAGCGTTGACTTTTTTGCGTGGATTTTCCCGCAATTCAGTTACCAGAGCCGAGTATGCAAGAAAATTTTTTTTATGTTTTTCCGCAATCAGCCCATTTTCAAAACCGTATTTGATGAGCCTAAGGTCTGCGTTTTGCCAGCGAAGAAGCAGCCGGTACTCGGCTCTTGCGGTGAACATTCGGTAGGGTTCATCCACATTTTTGGTGATAAGATCGTCTATCATGACTCCTATGTATGCTTCGTCCCTTGAAAGCGTAAGCGGCTTTTTTCTTTTGAGTTTGCGCACTGCGTTTATGCCGGCCATGAGTCCTTGAGCGGCTGCCTCTTCATATCCTGTTGTACCATTAACTTGCCCCGCCATAAAAAGATTTTCAACTATTTTGCTTTCGAGATTTTTTTTAAGTTGAATGGGGTAGGCAAAATCGTATTCAATAGCATATCCCGGACGAAGTATTTCTGCTTTCCGCATCGCTTTTATGGAGCGGACCATTTCAATTTGCACTTCTTCCGGCAGACTTGTGGAAAGACCGTTCACGTAATATTCATGGGTATTTAGACCTTCTGGTTCAAGAAAAATATGGTGGCTTTCATGATGTGGAAACTTGACTATTTTGTCCTCGATAGAGGGACAGTATCTTGGGCCTATTGATTTTATTTTTCCTGAGTAAAGAGGGGATTTGTCCAGATTTTTTCTGATGATTTCCGCCAGATGCGCGTTTGTCTTTGTTATCCAGCAGGACAGATATTTTTCTTTTTTCACCTGGCTGAATAAAGAAAAAGAAAAGGGTTTACCGTCCGACTTTTGTTCAGTGCATACGCTGAAATTTATGGTCCTGCCGTTTAGTCTCATGGGAGTCCCGGTTTTAAGCCGCCCCATGTTTATCCCGAGAGATTTTATGCTTTTTGAAAGATGATTGCTGGGATAATGGTAATACCTTCCTCCCGCGAAACTTTTCAATCCTATATGGATGATGCCTTTTAAGAACGTGCCGGCCGTAATTATAAGAATTTTTCCTTCATATCTTGTTCCCCGTAATGTGCAGATTCCTCTAATCTGGCTGCCGCTGATCCATATATCTGTAGCTTCATCCTGTATGATTTTAAGGTTTTTCCGGGATTCAAGAACGCGCTTTACGGTAAATTGATAGAGTTTTTTGTCACATTGCGCTCTTGGAGAATGCACTGCTGGTCCCTTTGAGGTATTGAGCATGTGATAATTTATGGCGGCAATATCAGTTGTTTTTCCCATCTGACCGCCCAGTGCGTCTATTTCTCGTACTATTTGCCCTTTTCCGACGCCTCCAATGGAAGGGTTACAGGACATTTGTGATATGGTATCCAGGTCTTGCGTTATCAGGAGCGTTCTGGCGTTCATTCTGGCTGCCGCAAGGGCGGCTTCGGTGCCGGCGTGTCCGCCTCCGATAACAATTATGTCGAATTTTTCAGGATAAGTGAACATGCTAGGATAAAAATATAATCTTGAAAGTTTCTTGCGTGATTATTCCACACTTGAGCAAAGACAGGAAAAAAATTACTTCTATGAACGCGGAAATAAAAAGAGAAATTAAAAACTTGAATATATGCGCCTGGTTCAATGTTTTCCCCGCTTTTACCAGAATAGTAATAAGCCACAACGAGGCAGTTATTTCAGAAACGATAAATAGTTGTTCGCTTCCTTGAATGGAGGCAAGGACGTTTAAGGGCAGAAAAAGAAGAAGAATAAGATTGGCTGACAGAAAAACTTTCATAAGATAAGCGGTGTTTTTTTTCTGACGGATGGCATTGAAGAAAACAGCGGCGCAGAACGCCAACAGAAAAATGGCGCAGGCTAATTGCGAAGATGAACGCGCGATAAAAACGCCGAATAAAAGAATGAAGAAAAGTGAAAAAAAGGTTTTTACCCAGAATTTTTTTTTGGCGGCGATTTTAAAGAAAAAGACACAAATAGATGAGAAAATCGCGGTTCCGATGATGCCGCCGACTAATTGAACGGCGAAAGCAAACGGCCATCCTTCCGATATGTGAAGCGAGGGAATTGTTTTGGGAAAATCTGCGGGCTTGAGCTTTAAAAAAAACGCGTTAAGGAAGGTGTACACCGCAAAAACGGATAAAGGAAACGTCCAGCCAATCGTTCCTGAAAGGGCCTGCGTAAGGAAACTTGAGGGTTTTGTAATTATCTGGAAAAAGGAAAGGATTTTCTTTTTCATTTACCTGTCTCTTATACACATCTCCGAGCCCACGAGACCTCTCTACATCTCGTATGCCGTCTTCTGCTTGAAAA
>CALEIX010000101.1 GCA_937898825.1 uncultured Elusimicrobia bacterium
GTGTATAAGAGACAGGGAGCGGACTTCGGAGAATTTGAGGGTTTCAGTGATTTTTTCAAAAGCATATTCGGCTTCGGCAATTTTCAGTCTTCTCAGGGGAGGAGCGCTAAATGGGATTCTGACTTTTTTGGTTTCGACTCGTCCCCTTTCGTCAATTTAGATATTGAAGCGAATCTCCTGTTGTCCCTCGAGGATATTTTTGATTCCAGCGAAAAGCTGCTTAAACTGGGCGGGAAAACCATTAAAGTTAAAATACCCAAAGGCGTGAGAAACGGAACAAAGATAAGGCTTAAAGGACAGGGAAAAAGCGCTCACGGGAAAAGGGGCGACTTATACCTCAATATCCAGATAAAGCCTCACCCGCTTTACGACATCCGCGGAGACGACCTGGAAACAAACGCAAAAGTAACTCCGTGGGATGCCGCTCTGGGCGCGGTATTAGACATAAGGACGTTCAGGGGAAATGTGAAGATTAAAATCCCGCCTAAAACCCGTTCGGGCAAAAAATTTAGAATACCCGGAAAAGGGCTTCCAAAAAAGGATGGTTCCTGCGGCGATTTGTATGTCAGGACAGTAATAGATTTGCCCGAAAACCTGACCGAAAAACAATTAAGGCTTCTCAAAAAAATCGCGGAAGAAAATTAAAAGCGGCGCGCCTTTTAGGGCGCGTCGCTTTTTGGGGTTGGGCGCAAAAAAACAGTCAGTTCCAGCTGGAATTTAAAATCAATTCAAGTGCCTTTTCCCACTTTATTCGGGCATCTTCTTCAGCCTTTCTCTTCTCCTCAAACGGAGTCGCTATTTCCTTTATGAACCCGTCACCCTGAACATAATAAATAGTCTTCTGATTTATTTCCTTGAAGACGGTAGCGATTTTCCATTTGAGCTGCACCTGCATTGAAGCTATAGGGTCTTCCGAAGTTCCGACGTTGGCGACGGTGGAGTCCGGAACTTCTGCCTTCAAATCCACCTTGTATCCCCAGGCAACCTGGACGTCTATCGGCTCAACGGTTACTCCCGTAAGAAACTTGCCTTTGCCCTTGAGGTTTCCGTCGTAGGTCCAGTGAACCTGATAAACCACCTTTACCACGTCGGTGCCGTACCCGTTTTTGGCCGTGAAGGCGTATTTCTTGGTTTTCGGGGGTTTCCATCCCGCAAGCTGGGTCCAATGCGTCACGCCGTAGGGAACGGCATTGGCATAGTTCACACTGATGTTCACAACAGGCTTATTTCTTTCTATAATACCGAATATCTTTTCCCCGAGATTTATTATCTTGTCCAATATGACAATTAAATCTCCTCCGTTGTTCCCCCCTCCACCGGGAACCGGGGGATTGATAACAGGGCCGTCCGGCGGCTTGGGCAGCTGGTCGGGCGCGGGAACGGCATTGTTATTGCCGCCTCCGTTGAGAGGAACAGTTCCGCCTTTTGTTTCGCCCAGATATTCGTTCGTTATGCTGGTTATGGTAAAGTACTTCTCATCGTTGGTGTTTTGTGACGAGACAGCGGGCAAAGTCATGCTCGTCAAAAAAGCAATTATCAGCAGTTTTCTCATTATTTTCCTCCTTAATTGAACACCTTGTCGGCGGGCCCCAGAAGCGGAGCCATCGACTTCACATCTTCGATATTTGTCCGGAACTTAAAGGGACTTGCTATTTCGTTCATATAGCCGTCGCCCTGAATGTAATATATACTTGTTCCTCTTGTTTCCTTCAAGGCGGTGGCTATGGCCCATGCAAGTCTCAGTTGAAGAGCCGCCAATGGATTGGCATAAGAGCCAACATTGGTAACCGTCGTGTCGGGCACTTCGGCAGACATGTCAAATCTGTATCCCCAGGCGACATTGACCTTTTCCGGAATTATGGTAACGCCAGTAAGATACTTTCCTTTGCCTTTGTAATCCCCGTTGTATGTGTATACCACTTTGTATCTTACATCTATCACCTTGATTCCGTAAAGGTTTTTCGCGTAAAAGCCGTAAGTGTATGCCTTCGGCTTGCTCCAGTTGGAAAGCTCCGTCCAGCTCTGTATGCCTTTTGGAACGGCGGTGGCATACTTTGTGGTTATGTTCACGACCGGCGCGTTATCTTTTATTATTTTCCATATCTTGGCGGCTATGTTGATGATTTTCTCAATTATAACAAAGGTGTCGTCTTCCTTTTGAGAAAATTCATCCAGGGTCGTCTGCCCAAAATAGGAAAAATCTTTCAATTCCTCTTCCTTGATTTTTTCAATTTTTACACTTGTTGGGTCCACCTTAAAATACTTGGGATCCCTCTGGGCCATTCCCTGCTCGTCAATGGTGAACTCACGAGCGTTTTGCGAATTCTGTTGCTGCTGAGCGGATAAAATGGCGGGCAAAGAAACGAAGGCTGCCAGAACTGCGGCTGTGATAAAGTTTTTCATTTAACTTTCTCCTTTTGGTTTCTTCACCTCTTAGAGAAAGTTTTCACTTTTTGCCGGGGCTGCTTTTTTCCCGACAAACACCAGACTTTCGTCCGGTTGGAAGGATGAGCATCACTAAGAGGTTGGCTTCCAACATCTAAAGTATAGATGAAATTCAACATGTCCAAAACGGGCATAAGGGCAACTTTTAAAAGTTTTTAGGCCTATGAAAAAATGGGACTAAAGACCTATGCGGGGTTCCCTGAAAAACCAATAGATATTATTTTGGCAATAAAAAATGAATTCACCGGGCATAGTTCACTCCCGCATTGGGTCGTGGGAGCAAACTCGCGCTGATATACACCAATCTACACTCCCGCATTGGGTCGTGGGAGCAAACTCGCGTTCAATGCGGGAGTGATTGGGGTAAGAGTGTTTTGGGTAGGAGTGTTTTGGGTAGGGTCGTAGTGCGAGGCTCATTGCGTTTATAGCGTTGAGCGTTCATTGCGTTCATTGCGTTGTGCTCCCCGCTTCCGCGGGGACAAGGTTCATTGCGTTCATTGAGCGAGGCTGTGTGCGAGGCCCAAAGCCTCGCCAATATATCAAGCGACTCCATTCCGTATACTCGTATCTACGTATTTACGTATCTACGTATTTGTCGTGAGAGCGATTTAGGCGCGTCAAGGACGCGCATCTACATTATGGCGCAGGAGTATTTGGGGACGGCCGTAGCCGCGAGGCTTTTTCAGTTTGCCGAAGCCTGAGACTGAACTTTCTCCTCTTTGCTTACATCGCAATTCATTTTGGATATCTGCTGATAAACGTTCAAGCGCCACCTGTACTCTTCGTCAGCCATTTTAAGCAGGTTTTTGGCAATTTCGGGGTGCGATTGATAAAGAGTCCTGAACCTGTTTTCACCCAGCATATATTCCTCGAGCGAAACGGTAGGTCTGGGACTGTCTATGGAAAGAGGATTTTTGCCCTGTTTGCGCAAATCTGGGTTATACCTGTAAAGTATCCACCGGCCGCTCTGGACCGCTCTCTTCTGTTCCGACATTCCCTTAGTCATGTTTATCCCGTGGGCTATGCAGTGACTGTAAGCGATTACAAGCGACGGCCCGTCATAAGCCTCCGCCTCGGCGAAAGCCTTTACCGTCTGCTGGTAATTTGCACCCATCGCCACGCTTGCGACATAGATGTTACCATAGGTCATCGCTAACATGCCAAGGTCTTTTTTGGGAAGGGGTTTGCCGGCCGCGGCGAACTTTGCGACGGCGCCTAAGGGAGTGGCCTTTGACATCTGTCCTCCCGTGTTGGAATAAACTTCGGTATCCAAAACCAACGCCCGCACTTTTCTGCCCGATGCCAGGACATGGTCCAAACCTCCGTAGCCTATGTCATATGCCCAGCCGTCTCCGCCGACCACCCAAACAGATTTTTTAATCAGATAATCGGCAAGGACGAGAAGTTCTTCAGCTTCAGAATTCTTTATTTTTGCCAGTTCCTTTTTCAATTCGCCGACCCTTTCTCTCTGACGCTCAATTTTAACCCAATCATTTTGTTCGGCGGAGAGAATTTCGTCTACTAATGCGGCTTTGGACTTAAGAATGCCACCCCTGGCTCTGCCGAAAGCCTCGGCGGCATATTCTCCCAGTTTATCGTAAGCCAACCTCATTCCATATCCAAACTCGGCATTGTCCTCAAAAAGAGAGTTGGACCAAACGGGGCCCCTTCCATCTTCTCTTTTCGCAAAAGGGCATATGGGCAGATTACCACCGTATATAGAAGAACATCCAGTGGCGTTGGCTATCGTCAGATGGTCCCCGAAAAGTTGCGTCAGAAGTTTTACATAGGGAGTTTCCCCGCATCCTCCGCACGCGCCCGAGAATTCAAACAACGGTCTTACAAGCTGACTACCTTTGACTGTATATCTATTGCTCACTTTAGAACCTTCGTCTTTCAGCGAAAGGAAGAACTCGAAATTTTCCTTTTCCCTTTCCCTTATTGGTATTTGCGGTTCCAGATTGATTGCCTTTCTCCCGGTTTTATTTCCGGAAGAATCTTTTTCATAAACCGGACCTGTCTCTTATACACATCTGACGCTGCCGACGAATTAGACGGTGTAGATCTCGGTGGTCGCCGTAT
>CALEIX010000102.1 GCA_937898825.1 uncultured Elusimicrobia bacterium
TTATTTCCTTCAGATTTTCATAGAAATACAATATTGAATTTTTAATTTTTTTAACATCCATGATAGGAATAATAAGTCCTTCCCTTCCATCTCTTGCTATTGAACCGGCATTGGGTGTTGTGATAATTGGTAAACCACAACTCATTGCTTCCCAAGTAACACTAGCCGAACCCTCTGTAAGAGAAGGGAAAGCAAAAATCGAAGCTTGTTGATAATATTTAATCGGATTTACGAATCCTGTTAGTTTTATATTTTTTTTATTGTATAACAAAGGCAAAGATAGTGTCAAGTTTTAGAATTATCCGCCAGTTTACGATAATTATTGAGAAATTTGGTAAAATAAGTTGTTTCAATTATAAGTTATGATTTGCAGGTAAAATTTAATCTTAACGGAGGTCGCATGGCCGAAGAAATACCGAAAACGCCCGACGGAGATATTCCCAGGCCGAAACTGGCGCGAAAAAAGCCGGCAAGGCAAATGAGAGGTTTCAAGGAGCAATTCAACATCGCCATTGAGATAGCGAAAGAAAAATTCGTTTCTTTCCTGATAGTCGGGATAATAGGAGTTGTCCTTCAGGCAATCGCCGGAATGATATGGCTTAAGATTTTAGCCCCTTTATCCTCATCTTCCGTATTAATGATGCTCATCACCATAGCAATTGGATTTCTTTTCACGGCATTTCCCATGGTCCTAATGTTTACCGCCTTTTTTATGCTGATAACCGGAAAGAGCTCTTCTCCCTTAGAGGCATACAAGGATTCTTTTCCGAAACTTTTGGGAATGGTTTTAATATTTGTCATCATGACGCTGGCTCAAAATGGCGGCTTTATTCTTCTCATAATACCCGGCGTTATAGTATTCGTCTGGTTTTATTTCGTGTTTTTCGTCTATGTTAAAGAAAATCTGTCGCCTATTGATTCCTTTGTTCAAAGCCGTGAATACGCAAGAGGAAATTTTGCCATTATTTTCATCAGACTTCTTCTTGCCCTGCTTATATGTTTTCTCCTTCTGATCCCTCCTGCTATTTTGGTTATGATTCCAGGTATAGGAGTGCTCTTAATGATGCTGGCCGCCTCCATGATAGGCGTTCTTTTCTTCTCGTACGGATACGTCCTTTACGAGGAGCTGGCAGCTCTTTGCCCGGTTAGAGCCGACACATTGGATAAAGGTCAGAAGATGAAATCCCTGGCATTGCCAATACTCACTACTGTCGTAGCGTTAACTTTCGTTTCTGTCAGCGCAACAAAGCGAATGCTACAATTCAGGAAACTTCCGCTGGGAAATATGCTGAAAATCATGATGAGCGGCGACATGTCCAGGGCGGACGTCAACAAAGCGATGAACGAGGCGATGAAAAAGCAATTACAACAACTCGCAAGCAAAAAAAATGCCTCTCCCGAAGTTCAGGAAATGCTTGCTCAGATGCTCGGGGAAAAAGGCGCGGAAAAAGCACAAGCAAAAACTCAATCTGCTATAAATCCTCCAAAAAGAGAAGAAACGAAACTGGAGAAAACCTCAGAAGAAAGCAAAGAAATCCGAAAACTGTTTTCAGAATTCCTAACCGATTCCGACTGGCGCATAAGAAAAGAGGCCGTCATAGTGCTTGGAGAAATGGGCTGGCAGGAATTTCTGCCGGAACTAAAAAGAATGACAAAAGATCCTAACAACGATGTCAGAAGAGAAGCGTCAAAATCCATCATTCTTATCTATTCAAAAAATGAAAAGTAATTAAAAACGTAGTTAGTCTCTTGCCTGCGGCAAGCAGAAGTGAAAGCAGATTCTCATAAGGAATGAGCGCCAGGTGGTTAACATTGCATTGGCAGCAAATATATCGATGATTCTTATTTTTTCACCGGGCAAGACTCATCTTTTCATCCTTACGCACCCTATCCTTCATATCGCGCGCAAAATGACACCTCCGTGGAATTTTAGTAACATATATGCAAAATGAAATCTGCATTAACATTTATATTTTCGGGGATGGCTATGACAATACCGTTTAACGCACTTGCAAAATCTTTCAATTACGCGCAGATTTTTCCTGCGGATTTTGAAAATGTTTCATATAAAAACCTCAAGAAACTCAATCCGCCAAAAGGTCTATTCCAACTCAAAAAATCAAGTTTTTCCCGTTTATCCGCCGGCTATCTGAAATCGCCGCCGATAAAAGCGCCTTTCGACTTCAACGAATTAATAATTTCCCCTTCTGCCACGCTACCCCCGTCTTCCTCCATATGCGCCCGGGCGCGAGTCTCAAAGGATAAAAAACACTGGAGCCATTGGTACACAACAGGGAAGTACATAAGCAAGGGACTGTCTCAAAGTTTTAAAAAACAGGAAGACGAATTCGGCCTCGTCGACATTGATACAATTAAGATAAAAAGAAAGGCGCGCTACATTCAATACAAAATAGAACTGGAAAGTTTCTCATCAATGCCTGTTTTGAAACAGCTGACTCTGGTATTTACCGACACTACAATGAAATACAACGAGAAAAAAGCGGTTGAAAAATCGGAAAGATTTACGGCGCTCAAGCTCAAAGTGCCGAAAATATCACAAATGAAAAGCCAGGTAAAATATTCAAAAAACATATGCAGCCCGGTATCCATAGCAATGGTGCTCGAATTCTTTGACCGGCACATTCCCATTGTCAAAATAGCAAAGAGCGTTTATGACCATGAGAATAAAATATACGGAAACTGGTTCCTAAACTCTGTATTCGCGGGAACAATGGGTCTGTATTCACAAATCAGGCGGATAAATTCAATGCAAGAAGCAGAGTTTTACATTAGAAGAAAAATTCCGATAATAGCGAGTTTGACGTTCGCCCGCGGAAAGTTAAAAAATTCACCCATAAAAGAAACAGCGGGACATTTGCTTGTCATAACGGGTTTTGACAAAAAAGGGAATGTAATAGTGAACGACCCGGCTGCCTTCAAAAATAGCGAAACAGAAATAGTTTACGACAGGCGGCAATTCGCGGCGGCCTGGCTCAAAAACAAATACGGCACCTCTTACATAATTTCAAACCAACCCCCGGAATTTGCCGTAATCGGAAAACCTGTGTGCAAGATATATTCCCGCCCTCGAATGAGACCTGAAAACATAGAAACTGAAGCACTTGCAGGTGAAAGAGTAAAACTACTTTCAATAAACGGCAAATGGGCAAAAGTGGAACTTAAAGGACAACTGAGCCGGAGAAACGGGAAATTACAACCTTTCTTTGGCTGGATAAAAACAGAATGTTTGTTTACGGAAAATTTAAAGACGGACCATTTTCTCAAAAAGAAAAAAGCCAAAGCGATTTTCCAGAGCGGTCAGGAAACCCTGTCAATCGGCACCCGCCTGAAGTTTATAACGCAAAACGAGGCAGTTATGCCCGATGGCAGAATCGTCTTGTTAAAAACGCCGGCAGATAAATCGCGCAAGGAAAAGACTGTTTTTCCCTCCGGAAAAAGGCGTAATATCTTGAACACGCTGCGCATGTTTCTGGGAGACAGGTATCTTTGGGGAGGAAGGTCAGTATTTGGAATAGCTGTCTCTTATACACATCTCCGAGCCCACGAGACCTCTCTAC
>CALEIX010000103.1 GCA_937898825.1 uncultured Elusimicrobia bacterium
TCAAGCAGAAGACGGCATACGAGATGTAGAGAGGTCTCGTGGGCTCGGAGATGTGTATAAGAGACAGGGATAAATCCAGCGTTTTTTCTCTTTCGGTTTTTGAGGAAAAGAAAATTTGCACCGAGGTTTCCGCTGTTGGCGCGGATATTAATCCCGATACAATTCTGACTAAAAAGGAAAAAAAAATTTTAACCACACACAAGTTCGAAAAAAGAAGAAGAGAATGGCTTGCGGGAAGACTCGCCGCCAAGCTTCTTCTGAACAGGTTTTTCCAGCTTAAACCGTTAAACTGCGAAATCCTGCGCGATGAAAACGGCAAGCCATATACATTGAAGGGCGGGGAGAAAATATTTCTTTCCATTTCTCATTCACACGACTGGGCAGCGGCATCTGCCGCGTGTGACGGAAGATATTTAATCGGAATGGACATCGAAAAAATACAGTATAGACCCCGGGCATGGCTCCATGATTTTTTTCACACGGAAGAATACAGCGAAGACGTCTCAACTCAAACTTTCATCTGGTCATCGAAAGAATCTCTTTTAAAAGCGTTGGGAATAGGGCTTACCGCGAGCCTTCTGGACATAAAACTTAAAATGTCCAACCCAAAACTGGGTGCTTTTGAATTGGCAGATTCTGATATCGAATTTTCAGGCAAAGCACGTGAAAGATTTACTCAGCTGGGAAGACCAAAATTACAGATATTCGGAAAACTAATTAAAAAGGAATACGCTCAAACATGGGCCATAAACTTGTAGGAGGATAAAATGCAGGAACTTACGCCGGAACAGGAATACGATTCGCAACTATCCAAGCCAAAGAAGAAAAAAATAAGAGAAGTGCCCCCGAAAATAAAGAAATTCCGTGAAATCCGCGACGCTGCAATCCGCGGAGCGCCGGAAGACAAGATAAAAGCGCAAAAGGCAAAGGGGAAATTAACTGCCAGAGAAAGATTGGCATACCTGCTGGATGAGAATTCTTTTCAGGAAATCGGTCTTCTGGTGGAAAGTAGATGCACGGATTTCGGCATTAAAGACAAACATATTAAAGGCGACGGCGTGATAACCGGCTTTGGCACCGTAGAAGGAAAAAAAATCGCAGTCTTTGCCCAGGACTTCACCCAGCTTGGCGGATCTTTGGGATTAGCCCATGCGCGGAAAATCGCCTCTATTATGGACCTTGCGAACGAAGCGAAAATCCCGGTTGTGGGACTGCTTGATTCAGGTGGCGCCCGCATTCAGGAAGGAGTCGATAGTCTTGACGGCTACGCTGAAATTTTCTACCGGAATTCAAAATATTCAGGCGAAGTACCTCAAATATCTGTTATTCTGGGCCCTTGCGCCGGCGGAGCGGTTTATTCCCCGGCGCTGACTGATTTCGTTTTCATGGTGGAAGGAATAAGCAACATGTTTGTTACCGGGCCGGAAGTAGTCAGAGCCGCCACAGGAGAGTCGGTGAACTTTGAAACTCTGGGGGGAAGCATGACTCACGCCTCCAAAAGCGGGGTATGTCATTTTGTTACAAAAAGCGAGCCGGCATGCTTCAGACTCGTAAAGGAACTTTTAACCTTTCTTCCCTCAAGCAGATATGAAAAACCTTCTGTCGTAGTAACGAAGGACCCGGTCACAAGGAAATTGCGCCTTCTTGAACAATTATGCGGAATGGACCCAAGAAGACCTTACAGGATTCATCATATAATCTGGTGGCTGGCAGACGACCACAAATTCCTGGAAGTTCATCATGACTACGCTAAAAATATTGTGGTGGGATTTATCAGGATGGGAGGATTGGTCATAGGAGTCGTGGCCAACAACCCAGCTCACATGGCCGGAGCGCTGGACATCAATGCCAGCGACAAAGCCGCCAGATTTATAAGATTTCTGAATAATTTCAACATTCCTATTCTTACTCTTGTGGATGTGCCGGGATATTGGCCGGGCACTAATCAGGAACATGGAGGCATAATAAGACACGGAGCCAAACTTTTATATGCTTATTCCGAAGCCACAGTTCCGAAAGTCACTCTTGTCCTGCGAAAAGCGTACGGCGGGGCGTATATAGCCATGAGTTCCAAATACTTAAGAGGGGATTTGAATTTCTCCCTCCCTTCAGCTGAAATTGCCGTAATGGGACCCCGCGGGGCAATAGAAATTCTCTATTCCAGGCAAATTAAATCAACAAAGGCCGGGGAAGTGGAAGCATTTAAATCCAAACTTGCTTCCGAATACTCGGAAAAATTTGCCTCGCCTTACCAGACCACATCAACGGGTTCCATTGACGAAGTGATAGAACCTCTCAGAGCGCGAGAAAGAATAATCAGGGCATTTCGTCTGCTTGAAAACAAAAGAGTCGCCGGCACAACGCCGAAATTGGGAAACATTCCCTTATAAAAACCCATCTCAAGCGGTTGCATCGTCAGTGATTACCAGCAATCTTTGAACCCTGTCTCTTATACACATCTGACGCTGCCGACGAATTAGACGGTGTAGATCTCGGTGGTCGACGTATCATTAAA
>CALEIX010000104.1 GCA_937898825.1 uncultured Elusimicrobia bacterium
AAAGAGGTTGAAATATACGACCGGAATAAGAAAAAAAGGGAAAAAAGAAAAACGCCTATCTGGGTTTATTCGTTAAAAGTCAGAGCAAATTGTAAACTTATTTCTTATCCCGGAAAGCAAGTTTTGAATACCTTTGAGGCAGATATGCGGCATGTCCAGGAATTTCCAGACGGTAAAAGAAATCCGGGGCATTGGTTTGAAAAAAATCAAAACAAAATTTTGAATCTTGCCGTGAAAAAAGTGATAGGTGCTTTTTTTAGAGGGGATGAATTTGCTTCCCGCCGAATATTTTATGAAAAGGGCGACAAGGAATCAGAAAAAGCCTTTGAACTTGCGAAAGAGAAGAACTGGCAAAAGGCGGCGGTTATCTGGCAAAAACGCACTGAAGAAAAAACAAATTGGAAAGACTATGCCAATTTGGGGGTTTTCTGGGAAAGAAAAGGAAGATACGATAAGGCGTCAGAATATTATTTAGCGGCTAAAGATAGGAGTGAAGGAGATAAAAAAGCGGCTTCGGTTGACTGGGATAAAATAATGGCTGAGGTGGAATTTTCAGAAAAACTGGGACTTGCTAAAAAGGGTGAGTACATGCACTTTTTCAAAGGTCGTGTGGCCGTTCTTCCTTTTTCCAATGAAACAGTCAGCATGGCTGCGCCGGAAATAATCAGAAGGAAAATTTATGAAAATTTGAAAAAATCCGGGTATGGGGTTCAGCCAATGGAGGAGACTGATAAAATTCTGCGGAAAAAAGGATATACAGACGGGGGGCAGATTAAAAGGCTTTCCCGCCGGAAGTTGGCTGAATGGCTTGGCGCTGAAAAATTGGTCTATGGCAACATATCTGATTTTTCAAATATTATGGCCGGTATTTACAATAAACGCAAAGTATCCGGAAACGTAGTTTTCTGGGACAAGCGAGAAGGAGAAATTTTCAGCGTTGAGAAAAGTGTGGTCCGGGCTAAGACAGAAAAAAAACTCGTCGGAGGATTCATGCAGCAGATGGCCAGGAGTTGGTGGGAGAAGATAAAGAAAAAGCCGCTTGGATTTGAAACCGGAATTTTTATCCGCGCGATTGCTGGATACTTTCCGGGAAGAATCTAGAAAACGAACTTGAAAAAAGTATCTCCCTGCCAATTTCGCAGCAACATGAGTTTTTTGTCAGAGAAGGTAGATAAGATTTATCAGTAAAATCTGTTAAAAGCTTGAACGGACATGAGAAGTTTGGAATGAAAAAACTGCTTTTTTTGTGTACCGGCAATTCCTGCCGCAGCCAGATGGCGGAGGGCTGGGTCTGTCTCTTATACACATCTCCGAGCCCACGAGAC
>CALEIX010000105.1 GCA_937898825.1 uncultured Elusimicrobia bacterium
AACAAAAGAAAACGAAATCGAAGAATTGAAAAGCGAACACCTTTCTTTAATAAGAGAGAGAGAAGAGGCGAGGGAAAAAAAGGATTTCAAAAAGGCAGACGCAATCCGCAGGAAACTCGCCGAAGAAGGCATTATCCTTCAGGATACCCCCCGGGGGACTATCTGGAAAATAAACAGGATGTACAAAAATAAAACTCCAGGCGGGCAAAATAGGTCATAGGTTTGATGACAGCGTTTTGATAATTTTCGCTGTTTGGCAAGCCAGGGTTGAAGGCCCCATTAAATCCCCGTCTTCCATAAGGGCTATGCCGGGACATCTATTGCAGAAATCTGAGAGAGAACACCTGGAACAAACTTTAACATCCTTCATTGTCAGGTTGCGCCACCATAAGAGCCATTTGTTTTCCCGCCAGACGCTTACAAATTTATTTTTTTTAACGTTACCCAGAATTTTGGGAATCTCCAGACACGGGAAAATTTCACCGTATGGATTTATGGCAAAAGTGTTCCTGCCTGCGCCGCAGATAAAATTTAAATGATGGTCTGTTCTTTTTTTATTAATTTCTGGAAAAAGCCCGAGTCTTTTGTCGCTCAAAATCTTTGTTAGTTGTCTGTCGGTTAATCTGTATTTCAGGATTTTTTTATTGCTGCCTGAAAGTGTTATGATCGGGTCAAAGGCATAGGTGAAGTTATATCTTTGTGCCAATTCTTTTATGTATTCTGCGTCTTTGAAATTTTGTTTCATAAGAGGCATTTTCAATTTAACTCCAAAACCCGATTTTTTCAATAATCTGGCGGATTTAAGAGTCGTTTGAAAAGATTTGCCGTCTCCCGTTATCATGTTGTGAATTCTTTCTCTGCCGTAGAGGCTCAATTCGAAAGATATCGGCAAGTTTTTTATTCGTCTTAAAAATTCATCTTTGAGGTTAAAACCGGTGGTAAAAACTTTTACTGAAAGGTTTAATTTAACAGCGTAGCGGCATAGTTCGCCCAAATCATTTCTTAGTAAAGGTTCACCTCCGGTAAAAACTATGTAAAGGCAGCCTGCCTTCTTGATTTCTCGCAAAGATTGTTTCCATTCTTCAGTTTTCAACTCTTTTTGTTTCCAGATGGCATTCTTTCTGCGCGCATAGGGAATGTAGCAATGAATGCACTTAAAAGGACAAAGATATGTCAATTCCAGTGTGGCGGTTAAGGGGATATTTTTTGTCAGGGAAATTTCATTCAGGCGGGCTGAGATTTCGTTCATTGAAAAAGATTTTTAAGTTTGAAATAAAAATATCCCAGAACACCCCTTTTTAGCGGATTACTGGATATGACTTTGCCGATTATATTTTTTGAGGGGACAAAATGCTTATCCGCGATTTGTCCGTCGTCTTGAACAAAAACACCACCATCTTGAACTCCTATTACTCTATGCAGGAGAGTTTTTCCTTGATAATTATAAACTATGCAATCGCCCACTGAGTGAAAGGGATAAATTTGTTTTACCAATACGAAGTCGCCCTCTTTAAAAAGAGGTCGCATACTCGTGCCCATCAATTTTATCGCTCTAATCATAAACTTTTGCGTCCGGCGAGTGGGTTTTGCACCGATTTCTTTTAATCCACACCCGCTTTTCTAATCTCTAATTTTATGACCATTGTCTCAACGTCCTACACGCAGCCTGACCCGTGGGACCGGTCTGGCATTTCCCGCAAGCAAGAGCCGCTGTTTCAAATACCTTTTCGGTTTTAATTTCGGGTTTTTTGTCTTCTTTCTTTTTTTTCATGAATTATTGTCTCTTTTTAATTTTTTTAATCTTTTTAAAAATTTCAGATCTTCGATGTCTTTTGGGCGAGCGGCCGCTTTTTTCATCG
Source organism: uncultured Elusimicrobia bacterium (assembly GCA_937898825.1). Lineage (GTDB taxonomy): Bacteria > Elusimicrobiota > Elusimicrobia > Elusimicrobiales > UBA9959 > CALEIX01. The sequence continues at coordinate 1,860 of CALEIX010000105.1, forward strand.
CGATCAGGTCGCCTAAAGACGCAAAATATACGAAAATATTCCCGAATTTAACTTTTATTTTGTTTTTCCAAACTCTTTTGAAGGAAACTCCTTTGACAAAAGGATGAATATCCGTTTCAACCAGGTATTGACGAATTAAAATCTTCTTTTTCAGTAAATTCTCCGGTTTTAAATCGCTCAGGTCATACCCAAAATCATTCAGAGCCGCCCATGTGTTTTCAGCGTTTTTCGCTGTGGGTTTGATAAACACGTCAATATCAAAAGTCGCTCTGGCATATCCGTGAACTGCAAAAGCCGTGGCGCCGATAATGACAAAATCAACTTTATGTTCTTTCAATGATTTTAGCAGTTTTTCTGTATCCATTTTTGTTTGCCAAACTTTTGATTTCCTTGCTTTTCGCGAACATT
>CALEIX010000106.1 GCA_937898825.1 uncultured Elusimicrobia bacterium
GGAGGAGAAGGGAAACAGCTAGAATGCTGATTGGGAGTATGGCGGCGTATTTTTTCATTGTTGTTTTGTTACCTGTTTATTATAACTTATTATAACATAAAAAAGGTGCAAAAAACTAAGCTTATAGCGGTAGTGGGCCCCACCGCTTCAGGGAAAAGCGAGCTGGCGGTTGAAATCGCAAAGAAATTTGGCGGAGAGATAGTATCTGCCGATTCAAGGCAAGTATATCGCGGGATGGACATCGGAACGGCAAAGATAACGCAAGATAAAATGCAGGGCATACCGCATCATCTACTTGACATTGCAAAGCCGACAGAGCAATTTACAGCTGCCGATTATGTAAGGCTCGCAAAGGAAACAATAAGCGGTATCGCCGCGCGCGGCAAACTCCCAATTATATGCGGCGGTACGGGGTTTTATATTGACGCGCTCCTGCATAACATCAATATCCCAAAAGTTCCTCCACAGCCGGAGCTCCGAAAAGAACTTGGGAGAAAGTCCGCAGAAAAGCTACATAAAGAACTGCGGAAGCGCGACCCCCGCCGCGCGGAGAATATTGATCCGCAAAACAAACGCCGCCTCATCCGCGCACTGGAAATCGTATACGCCACCGGCAAGCCGGTGCCAAAGCCAGCCGACCCCGCCAAAGCGCCGTACGATGTTCTTTTCATCGGCGTATCCCGCACACGAGAAACCCTCAAAAAACGAATCGCCGAGCGGGTAGACAAACGGCTTGGGGGAATCGTGCAAGAGACAAAGACGCTTCACGACGCAAGAGGGGTGCCCTGGAAACGCCTTGACAGCTTCGGTTTGGAGTACCGCTGGGCGGCGCGCTTCCTGCAGAGGAAAGTTACAAGAAAAGAAATGCGGGACAAACTCATTACAGACACTTGGCGCTACGCGAAAAAACAGCTCACCTGGTGCGAAAAACACCCCGTGAAGTGGGTAAAAGATACTAAAGAAGCCGCATTCCTGATACAAAAATCCCTCAAAACGCCGGTTGTCTCACTCCGAGAGTGTGAATGAGAAGGTATGTCTCATCTACCTCAAAGCTAAATTCCATAAATCAACTAGCTAATAAATTTATAAAATGCCTCTCTGTCATGCTCCGCGATGCTCTGTGGTTCATAAATCGGGAAAATATCCTTCAATTCCGTCTCTGTGAAAAACAAATCAACCATGCCTTCCACTTGACTGTAACTCAATTTGAGTTTGCTTACTTTGTCAGATATCACTAAATGTATAATCTCGTGTGCTATTGTAGTATTTGCTTCTTCAACATCTTTATCAGAAGCAACTCTCACATCAACTACATCAGGGCAATGAAACTGCCCCTGCGGCCCGTATAAAGATACATAACAAAAATACTCATCAAGCACATCTAAACGAAGTGAATTCAAGGTATCAAAAAATGGCTGTTCGACTCTTTGCCAAATATCCCTTACTTTTCTTTCCTTCTCCACATATTTGCTTTCCCGATACACATTGTTAAATGCTTCTACCAATCTGTCTTTGAATACATCCTCACTCCCGGCATTGTGATACAATGTGTCGTAAAACTCGGGTACAACGACAGGGAAATCATTCTCAATGAACCATTGGTACTCATCACGGAGGCGCAGTAGCCTCTGCATCTCTCTATCTTTACTATGAGAAAAGCTAACTTTCATAAATTACCTGTTTCCTAAAGTACAACACACAAAAAGGCCGAAAGCAAACACTTTCAGCCTATGATTCGCCACTACGCTATGTAAAGAAGTTACATTCCATCAATTCTGTTGCAATAGATCTAACCTCCCCAATCGGATCTTTGATTTTCGGGAATTTTTTACGCAACAGATCTCCTATATCTCTCAAATTCCTCTCGCCGTCCATATGTAGCACAATAAATGCGCTTATCTCATTCAGTATCAAGATACCATTTCTTTCAAAAAAGCCAACATAGCCATTTATATCCTTTCTAATCCTGTACCTGCAACTAATTTTCGGAACGAAATTATCATTCATATTTCCCTCCATCACGTCTCGACAATGAATTCGTCAGGCGCATACATCCCACCATTGTAGCGGGACGCAGAACACCCGCCGCCGCAAAAATCATTGCATTTGCGACATTTCAATGGCAGCCATTCCAAAGACCTAAAATGTGTCAGTCTATCAGTCCAAATCTCTGTAAGCGGCGTTTCCAAAATATTACCATATGATCCCCTTGCAATAGAGCAGGAACGCACATTGCCAGCATGGTCGATATGTCCAAATCCGGTTCCTTGCCAACACCCCACCACCAGATGATGGTATTTCGAAGGCAGAACACACAGCGGAAACGCGTCACCGAAATGCGCGAGTACATTAAGTTCAGATCTAATTCTCTCCAACTGGGGAAATACTGCCAAATAGTTGCTCAGCGACAATCTGGCATTATCCCAATCCGACTTCGCTCGTCCATAAGGAGTTAATCTACCAACATTCACTTCATCTACCCCAATACACTCATCACATAGCAATTTGCATGTCTCGAACACAGACATGTAATTTTTCCTCGTCAGCGTGTACAGAATCGAAACAGAAAGCCCACAATCAAGACAATTTCTAATGCCACTGATGGTCGCGTCAAACGACCCTTTCACCCCTGTTATACCTTCATGTATATCTCTCCATCCATGCAGAGAAATAGCGCCGCAGGAAACCCTATGAGACAACAATTTCTTCACCACATATCTATTCATAAGTATTCCGTTGGACACGAAAGACAGAAAAAAGCCCAAGGAGTCAGCATATTCCAAAACTTCCTCCCAATAGGGGTAAGTAAAGAACTCGCCCCCAAAGAATCGGACTTCAAAAACTTCTGCTTTGGCTAGCTCATTAAGAATCGCTTTTACTTGGCTTAGCGGCGGATGGCTGATTTTACTACACTCGATCTCGGCATTGAAGCAGAATTCGCACATCAAATTACATACGGGAGTAACTTCTAAATTAATAGACATCGGCGACTTCAACGATATCAATTCGTTCATTCCTTTCCTCCATATATTCTACTTATAAAACGGGAGGCGAGCTGTTAACTCGCCTCGGAGCGTTACCTACCGTTTGCAACAACGGCAAGTGCACTCACCAGCACATTTGAGTTGAGGAGATGTAACAGGCTTGAGCTTTGGTCTATCACCTTTTAAGACACTGAACCTTGCTATTACGGCTTTCGTTTTATCCATATCGCATCACCTCCAACAAAATTTCACTCCACTATCTAAGCCAACGGCTTATTAACAAGTGAAGGTTCTGTTTTCCAGTCAATAATTATT
>CALEIX010000107.1 GCA_937898825.1 uncultured Elusimicrobia bacterium
GCGATTTAAAGGAACAGGAAAATGACTTTGCAATTTGCACTTTGCAATCTTCATTTTGAAATGTTGTATTCACGAAGGAACGCCGCATCACCTAACAAAGTATTCACACTGCGCTTCGCTTGTCCTTCGGGAAATCGCCTTCCGCGACTTCGTGAATACAAGACGGGTTTTTCAGTGGGCCCTGTGTAATAAGGACAACAAAAAAATGCACGTTTTTCGTTCAATTTTCGCTAAACGCCGCGCGCTTTTACCGCGTATATGTTTTGCAACATTCGTGTTTTTCCCCACCTTTTTACTCCCCGACCTAAAAGCTGAACATTTTTTTAGTCCCCTTTCGGAAATCACCGCAAGTTTCTTTTTTGCAGGCGAAAACAATCACCTAATGGAAAACAGAGATGGCACTATTCTAAGGAAGGGTGGTAACTTGCTAATTTATGAAAGCGGAAAATTTCAAAATGGCGCGTTCTCCTTAAACTATCAGCTCAAGCAAACCCTGAACAAAACCGAAAAAAAGATTGAAATTCACCGTTTTTTCGCAAATTATCTTTTTGGGAGATTCCAGATTGAAGCTGGAAAAAACAATGCCGAAGCCGGGCCGGGAGAAAACAAACTTCTTCTTTCAAAAAACTGCCTTCCCTATTTTCTTCTGAAAGCGAAGACGCAAAAGCCGCTAAACTTATGGGGTAAGTGGAACTTTTTTATCTTAAACGGCTGGTTACACGAAAAAAGAAATGATGTCTCAAATCCGCAAATATTCGTTTTTAGAATTTCCTACTCCCCATACAATTTTATCGAAATCGGGGGGATGCGCAGCACGCTGCACGCAGGAAATGGCAGACCAAAATACAAAATATGGGAATATCCCTACCTCCTGCTGGGAGTCGAAGAAAACATAACCGGCTCAAAATGGGACAACGACGGATATGCGGCATATGACATAACCATCAAAATACCAGAAGAAAAACTTCCCGATTATCTTGATGAATTAAACATTTATTATCAAGACGCCGGCACTGATATGGCGGCTTTCTGGCAAAAGGAAGACAAAAAATATTACTTCCCCTTAGGCTTTCGCCTGCAGCTTCATGCTTATCTGGCGGGTATTTTTATAAAAACAAGAAAAAACTCATGCAAACTTGAATTTACCGCCACAAATCCTCTCTTTTATACTCACCACTGGTACCACACCGAAGGCTATTCATACAAAGGAGCAAGCATAGGACTGCCATATGGGAGAAACAGCCAAAATTTTACTTTCACCCACTATCTGAAATTCCGCAAAATTTATAACATTACCTATAAACTCGGTTTCCTGCGCCAACCTGCATTCAACGCAGCGAAAGAAATGAAACGTTATTACGCTATAATAAAAGCCGGCAAAGAATTTAAGGAAAAAACCATTGAATTATTTCTAAGATTCGACAAAACTGAAAATTACGATGCATCTCCGCAGCCCAATCAATATTCTGTGCTCTCGGGGAATAAACGTTTTATAACGGCCGGGATATCTTATACCTTCAAATAATCCCTTTTGCAACTTGCGCGCAAGTCGCTTTAGGTTTCAAAATGTAAATAGCGGGTGATGACCACATTAATTCAAACAGATGGGGGTTGTCAAAAGGAACAAAAAAAGGATTGAACTCCTTTCTGAAAACTTTCACCTTTTTCGTATTTTTAAAAATCTCATTTATCGGGAACTCGTTGGTCGCATTAAAACAGGATTTTTTTGCAAGCAAATAGCATTCCGTGTCGGACAAAAGAACATAATCCCCTTTTCCGTATATTTGCAAAAAACTGAAGAATGCTTCTCTCAGAGGCGCTTTGGAACTTCCGCCTTCTGTAATTCTATACGGCGAATTATATGACCTGATTATCGGAGGCGTCCATGTATCGTTTTTTGATATCGCTATTTTCGATTTGGCAGGTATATTTTCCGACATCCACAAACTCGCCTCTTTCAAAGTGGAGCTATGCGCATAAAAATTTACAAGATATGCTGAATAGCAGAAGGTGTATAAAAAAACAAAAGTCACTATGCCCCGTCCAATTTTCTTTTTCCATAACCTGGCAGCGTAATCAACGGCAAACAAGATAAAAAATGGAATCAGCAAAAGACAATAGTTAATGGCCTGTCCTTCCGCCGGCCCCAACCAGAGAATATACGCCAGGGAGAAAGCGAAAATAATCATTCTTTCCAAACTGAACTTTTCAAGAAATTTAATAAATCCTCCAATAGACAGAATCAACAGCGGCAGCCCCATGACAATATTTAACGTATATAAAAAATAATTTGCATATCCTTTTATCAGATTACTCGGCCAGTTGCTTTTTTGGGCCATGCCCAGCATGTAACGCATGGCGTCCGAATTCCTTATTATGAAATAAGGGTTCACAATAATAAACACACCAAAAGAACATAAAGCGGCCAAAAGCAGGTATTTTAAGTTATAAGTTCCTTTTTTATGTCGATACACAAGGCATAAATGCGCAAAAAAGAGAAATAAGCAAAATATTGCCCCGTTATACTTGGAGACCGCCGAAAGTCCTGCAAAAATTCCGGAAAGAATATAATATTTTTTTCTCTCGGTCCTGACCAGGAGCAGAGAGCAATATACAGAAAAAAGTCCCCAGAAAAGCATAATTGAATCGGGTTTTACAAAAATGGAAGTATATATGAATGCATAATTAATGCCCGCCAGGAAAGCCGACGCCAGAGCCCAGCCCCTATCAAAAAAAAGACCGGCAATTAAAAACATTCCGTACACGCAACCGATACCGAACAAAACAGCGATTAATCTGCCGGAAATGTAGAGTTTATCTGCTTCCCTCAGGTTATTTTTCAATCCTTCCCTTCCAGTTAAGTCAATCATCCCAAGAAATTCCATCGCTTTTGCGGTAAATCCCTCTAAATAAACCAAAAATGTGCCCCAATATAGCGAATCTCCAGGATAGAAATCAAATTTCGAAGGATTCATTCTTTCCAGAGAATAAAAGGTTATAGATTCATCTGGATGATAGGTAGCCAGACGCATAGTTTCCGAAGGAAGTCCCGTTTTTATTGTCGCAAATCGTATCAAAAAACTAACAAGAAGGACAATCCAGAAAAGGTGTTTACCTTTGTTCATATTTCCCGAAAAATCTGTTTATGTTTATTTCTATTAAGCCAAAAAACGAGGTTATTATATCTCTGAGAATTCTAACGTTGGAAGCGGGGTCGTTTGTCCATTTAATCGGAATTTCAACATAATCCAAATTTAACTTTCTGACCAAAAAAAGGATTTCGGAATCAAAACTCCAATTATTGATTGTCTGGAGCCGGGCTATTTTCTGGGCGATACCCTTTTTAAAACATTTGAATCCGCAAGTAAAATCCGAATAGTCGGTGCCAAGCATCAAATTGCTCAATAAGGTAAAACCCTTTCCGAAAAACTCCCTCAAGAAAGACTGCTTTCTTTTTATTTGCGCTCCTTTGACTTTTCTTGAACCAACTATCACATCAATTCCCTTTTCAATAAAAGGCACAAATTTTTCAAACTCATTTATCTCAGTAGAAGAATCAGCATCCATAAAAAGGACATAATCCCCCTCGGCGCTGAGCATTCCGCTCTTTACTGCCGCACCTTTTCCCATATTCGTCGGATGTCTTATAATCTTGATGTTATTTTTATGTTTCACTCCTTCCTCAACGACCCTTGAAGTCCCGTCAGTGCTTCCGTCATCAACAAGGATTAACTGCCAATCCATTCCTTTCTTTGAAAAAAACTTTTCAATCTTTTCAGTCGTCGGGAGTATTCTTTTCGCTTCATTAAAAGCAGGTATTATGACGCTTATTTTCATGATTTTTTTCAATTTTGCAAACCGAAATCAAAGAAAGTCCCACCGGTAAATTAGAATAATTTAACAAGCGACTTTCACTGGAAAATATTTTATAAAAAAGCTCATTGACAATTTTCGGCAAAACGAACGAAAATTCGCTCCGTACTTTCTTATCGTTTCTATTCAGAGATTTTCTTAACGCCCTGAAACTCACTGCCAGAGGAAAAAGCAATGAATTAAAATAGTTCATTTTTGAAGATGTAAAACCCGCCGATCTAAGTTTTTTAATCAGCTCGTTTTTAACATATCTTCGTTCATGCCCCAAAGAGACATCATGCGCCGACCATAAAAAATCAAAAGCGGGGACAATCATAAAAAAGTATCCCCTGTTCCTAACGGCTCGGAAAATTTCCTTTAAAATCCCGCTTTCATTTTCAATATGTTCCAAAACGTTAAAAGTGCAGACAAGACGTCCGCCTCTTACAAAACATGAAGGCAAATCTCCATGATACGCGCTAATGCCCGGTATATTCACAAGTTATTCTCCGGTAGTAAACATTTAAAATCCTGATTCTTGAATGAGTTTTTTAGTTTTTCGCGCGGGATAAACTGAAACACCCGTTCTCTTTTCGATTCGCTCGCCCGCGTATATAACCGCGGAAACTTTTCTTCGCCCGGGAAATAATTTGTCAAATTTATTTAAAGATTTAAAATAATCTTTATTTACCGTCTCTCCCGCTTTAATTTCTATAGGAAGCATTTCTCTTCCATCTCCCAGAACAAGATCCACTTCCATGCCCGAACTATCCCTAAAAAAAGTAAAGTTACTTTTTTTGCCTGAGTTAAATCTATGCTTAAGAACTTCCATTATAATCAAATTTTCAAATAAACTGCCTCTTAAAGGATGCGTGGATACCTGTCTTATATTCTCTATACCAAGCAAAAAAGAGGCTACACCCACATCATAAAAATAAAGTTTTGGAGATTTTATAAGCCTTTTACTGATATTTTTATAAAATGGCGGCAGTAGAAAAATTATATAGCTGGCTTCCAGAACGCTTATCCACGTCTTAATTGTAGTATGAGAAACGCCAACATCATTCGCCAAACTTTGCAGATTCAACAATTGTCCAACTCTTCCCGCGCACAATTTGACAAATTTTTCAAAAAGATTCAAATCTTTTACATTCACCAACCTTTTAATATCCCTCTCAACATAAGTTTCAAAATAATCTCCAAGCGCCTGAGTAGGACTAAGATTTTTATCATATATGCGCGGATAAAAACCTTTATAAATAAATTCATTCACAGACATATCTTTATACTCCCTGCCAAGTTCTGAAATGCTAAAAGGCAAAAGTTTTACGAGTGCCGTCCGGCCGACAAGGCTCTGATTTATAGAATCAACTACTTCAAATTGCTGACTGCCCGTCAATATAAATTGCCCATTTTTATCACCGGATTCATCCACAAACCCCTGTATATAAGAAGTCAATTCGGGAACCCTCTGAATTTCATCAAAAATAGCTCCGTCTTTATATTGATTGAGAAAGCCTCTTGGGTCATTTAAGGCAAATTGCCGTATATCTGGAAATTCAAGATTTACATAAGTTTTTGAAGGAAAAACTTTACGGCAAAGAGTGGTTTTTCCGCTTTGCCTTGGTCCTGTAACCGTAACAACAGGATACTGCAAAGAAAGTTCAATAAGAACCTTCTCTATTTCTCTTTTTTTCATACGCATAGTCTATCAGATTTTCTTGCAAAGTGCAAGTTGAACTTTCAATTTACATCCTTTCTGTTTTCCCTTTCACTTCCTTTTGCTACCTTATCCTTTCTTCTTCAATGGCGCAAACAAGCTTGCCACAGGCATCTGAATGACCGATTTTTTGCACCCTGCAAATTGCCGTGCAACTCCCGGCGCCAGGGCATCCAAAAGCATCCCGCGGAGAACGCTCCGATATAACCGAAAACA
>CALEIX010000108.1 GCA_937898825.1 uncultured Elusimicrobia bacterium
AAAAGCGGGGAAAAGCAGTATTCCTTGGGGAATAAATATCGGCAAAAATTCCGATTGTCCAATAGAAAAAGCGCCTGAAAATTACATCCGCTCCATTGAAATTCTTCACCCGCTTGCGGATTACCTAGTTTTGAACATCAGCTGTCCGAATATTGAAAACCTGAGGGAACTGCACCGAAGGGATCGTCTTTCGACTTTTTTAACCAGAATTTTGAATTTTATGGATGCCGGCAAAATTCGAAAACCCCTCTTTATAAAAATTTCTCCGGATATTAGAGATGGGGACATGAAAAATGTTGTGGTTGAAGCTGAAAGAAGAGGATTGGGAATAATCGCCTCAAATACTACGACAAACGCAGCATTGAGCGAAAAATTTGGAATAATCGGCGCTTTTAGCGGGCAGCCGCTTGACACCGCGGGCGACAGAGTGATAAAAAAAATAAGGCGCATTTCAAAATCGCTGCCTTTAATCGCAAGCGGCGGCATTCTTTCGGCGGAAAGCGCTCTTCGAAAACTGGAGATTGGCGCGCACCTGATTCAGATTTACAGCGGTTTAATATTTGAAGGTCCTTCTTTTGCCAAAGATTTAATAAGATATATAGAATCTGCGCGAAAGGCGGAAAATGAAAAAGACGGGCGGAAGAATGAGAAAAAACAAGACAGAGTTGATATTGGCTCTGGACGTCAGGAATCTTGAATCGGCGAAAGGGTTGTTGTCCAGGCTTAAAAATATTGTCCGCTATTATAAGATAGGATCCTCTCTCTTCACCCGCCAGGGGCCCGGGGCTCTGGATTTGGTGCGCAGTTACGGCGGAAAGGTTTTTCTGGATTTGAAATACCACGATATTCCCAATACGGTGAAAAATGCCGTCGCAAACGCGAACGAAATTGGCGCTTATGCTGTTTCCCTTCATATCAGCGGCGGAACGGAGATGATAGAAGCGTGCGCGCGTCTTCGCAGGAGACCCTTGCTTTGGGGGGTGGGAATCCTCACAAGTTTGGACTCCGGACAGTTGAAAAAAATCGGGTTTGGAAAAGGGGTTAAAGAGACTGTTTTAAATCTGGCGAAAATCGGTTTAAGAGCGGGGTTGGACGGACTTGTGTGCTCCGGGAAGGAGTTAGACATCCTGCGCAGAAGAAAACTTCCTATTAAAACGAAACTGATTGTTCCGGGCATACAGACAAAAAAGAAGAAAACGGATCAAAAAAGGGTGATAGGTCCCGGAGGCGCAAAAGAACTGGGGGCGGATTTTATAGTAGTGGGAAGGGCGGTGCTTGAAAGCTCTGATCCTGTAAAAACTGTCGAAGATATCTTGAGGGACATAAATGACTGAAAAGAATTTAAGGGAATATCTCAATAGAAGCGGCGCCATTCTTAAAGGGCATTTTTTGCTTTCTTCGGGGAGGCACAGCGATAATTATATTCAATGCGCTCTGGCTCTTAAAAATCCGCGGAAAGCCGCGATCCTGGGGAAGTGCCTGAAAAAATTGTGGCGCGGAAAAAAACCCGACTTGATTTTGTCCCCGGCCATGGGTGGATTGATAATAGGGCATGAGACCGCCAAAGCTTTCGGCTGCGATTTTATCTTTTTGGAAAGAGTGGGCGGAAAATTGCTCCTGAGGCGGTCATTCAGGATAAAAACGGATGCAAACATCATAATAGTGGAGGATGTGTTCACAACCGGAAAATCAACTATGGAGACCTTTGCCGTCGCAGAAAAAGAGAAGGGCAAAGTTTTAGGAGCGCTTTCCATTGTAGACAGGATGGGAAAAAGAAAATTTCCGTTTCCGTCAAAGAGCCTCTTAAAACTCAGGTTAAAAACCTATCCGCCTTCCGCCTGCCCGCTGTGCGCGGGAGGAATTCCGATTGAGAAGCCCGGTTCCCGGCGCGGCAGGAAGGAAATTTGATTTTTCCCGGAAATGCCGGTCCGCGCTGCCGAATTATCGGGCGGACAAATAGGCGTTGAACATGGGAAGCGGTGCCCGGCAAGTGCAGGTGTCGGTCCCCCGCAGGTTAGAATAAACCCGGTTTTAGAGGTATAAGGGAAAGGAGGCGCTGAAAATGACCAAAAAGACAGTTTCACTGGTGGAAATGAAACCCGGAGAAACAGGAAAAGTCGTGGGCTTTCAGGGCGGTCGCGGAATGAACAAAAACCTTGAAAACATGGGAATAAAAATCGGGGCTGAGATAAAAAAGATGTGCCAGCAGTTTATGCGCGGTCCGGTTATGATTCGACGAAACAATACCACCGTCGCCATCGGCTTTGGCATGGCGCGGAGAATAATGGTTGAAACGAAAAGCGGAACCAAAAAATGAAAATTCTCTTGATGGGCAATCCCAATGTGGGAAAGTCGGTCATTTTTTCCAGACTGACCGGCGTGCACGTGATCGCCTCGAACTATCCCGGCACAACCGTGGAATTTGCCAGAGGCGTGATGCACATTGAACACAAAGATGTAGAGGTTATAGACGTGCCCGGGACGTATTCGCTTGAACCTGCGTCAAAGGCGGAAGAAGTCGCCACAAGGATGCTGAACGACGCGTTTTCAGACCCGAAAGCCGAAAGCGGTGCTGTGGTGATAGTGGTCATGGACGCCACCAATTTGGAAAGAAGCCTCAATTTGACTCTCCAGATTCTGAAAAGAAAAATCCCGGTCGTCGCAGCCCTTAACTTCTGGGACGAAACCCAGCACACAGGCATACACCTTGATTTGCAAAAATTGGAAAAAAGATTGAAAGTACCGTGCGTGCCCACCTGCGCGGTAACCGGGGAGGGAATAAAGCAGCTGGTTGACAGGGTGAAAGAGGCAGAACCGGTTGAGTTTGAATACGACGAAAAGGAAAGGTGGCATCTGGTCGGGGATATTGTAGAGGAAGTGGAGAGGATAACGCACAAGCATCACACATTTCTGGAAAGGCTTGGAGACTTCTCGGTATCTCCCGTCGGCGGACCTTTTCTTGCGGCAGGCGTTTTGTTTGTCTCCTTTGAGGTCATAAGGACCATCGGCGAGGGGCTCATCGGTTATGTCTTTGAACC
>CALEIX010000109.1 GCA_937898825.1 uncultured Elusimicrobia bacterium
GACCATAAACCACTCCCGCATTGGGTCATGGGAGCAAACTCGCGTTCAATGCGGGAGTGACTTGGGTAGCAATTTATATGCAAAAAGCAATCAAAAGTGCACGATTTTAGATTAACATATCGTAGAAACCTTGCATTTTGAATTTGAGTTTTTTATTGACAAATTAATAGCTGTTAGGGTTTTTCAGCAGACCCTAATAAGGCAAATCCGCAAATGTTATTTCCAATCCTGTAATTTCTATATTGTATAATTAGAGTTTATGAAAAATATTCTGATAATTGCAGTTTCTCTTGTCTTAGCTCTTTTCCTTGGATATGTCGCCTCCACCGGCTCGAATGTTTACGTGGCGGCCGGTTTTATTTCCGTTGTTGTTGTCATTATATCCTTTTTCTCTCCGAAATTTGGTTTTTCGCTTTTAATTTTTTCAATGCTTTTGTCTCCCGAGATAAGTGTCGGAGCGGTAAGCGCAAGCAGGGCGATAGTCTTCAGATATGACGACATTTTGCTTGTTGTCATATTTTTGTCCTGGCTTGCGAGAAGCGCTATTTTCAAGGAAAAACCCTTTGTTCTGGATACCAAAGTTCAGCTGCCCGTTTTGCTTTATGCCGCGCTGTGCGTGATTTCTACCGAAATGGGAGTTCTCAGGGGGGATATACATTTTTTGAAATCCTTTTTTTATGTTCTTAAATATGTGGAGTATTTCTTTCTTTATTTCATGGCGGTGAACATTGTTGAAGGCAAGGATGATATTAAACAATTCTCCAAATACGCCTTGATTGTGGTTTTTATAGTTACGGTTTATGCCTATTATTTTTATCACAGTGCGGGGGTTAGGGCAAGCGCTCCTTTTGAAGCTCCTTTGGGCAGACCCCAGGAATCGGAGCCAGCTTCCCTGGGAGGATATTATATTATCATTTTAAGCGTTTTTTTCGGGCTCTTGAGCGAATACAGCGGTTTGCCTTTTGCCTATTCTATCTTTGCGGTTTTATTTATAGTACCTGCTTTCCTTGTTACTTTTTCAAGAGCTTCGTATATAGGATTAACCTTTTCTTCCCTTGCCCTGTTGTTGTTTTCAAGAAGAAGGAAATTTACGATTTTCATAGTTTTATCAAGCATATTCATTATTTACATGCTCGTGCCGACGTTGTCCCAAAAGGTGAGAAAAAGGGTGCGGATGACTTATCAAGGAGCGGCGGCCAGCCATATTCTGGATTTAGGATTCATAGGGAAAATAAAACTGGAGGAATCTGCCTGGCTCAGGGTGGTTTCGCTCAAAAGAGCTTTTTTTGAGAAGTTTCCAAAGCATCCTCTTTTAGGATGGGGAGTGACGGGTATAGGAATGGGCGACAGCCAATACGCTTTGATAATAGGGGAGTTGGGAGCTTTGGGAGTAATAATTTTTATATGGATGATGTATCTGATATTTAAATCCGCCAGAAGAGTGTATGTTTATTACGAGGAAAAATGGATAAGGGCTATGGCCCTGGGACTGGCGGTTGCTTTGGTTGGTCTTTTGTTTCAAGGAATAGGCGTCAATACATTTATTATAGTAAGGATAATGGAGCCTTTTTGGGTTCTGACGGCTTTTATAATGGTTCTTGAGAGAAAAATAATTCAAAAGAAACCGGTTTAAAGAAATCTTTGCGCAATTTAATGCAAATAGAAAAGTTTATCAATAATTTGAAAAAATCCAATCAAAATCTTTCTCAAAAAGTGATTCGAGGAAGTTTTTGGATGTTTTCTTTAAGGATAGTTAATAAATTATTTAGTTTGGCAAGACTTATAATTCTTGCCCGTATTCTTGCTCCCGATGATTTTGGTTTAATGGGTATAGCTTTCCTTGCAATGTCCACATTGGAAACTTTTTCTCAAACAGGATTTCAAGCGGCCTTGATTCAAAAGAAAAAAAATATAGAATCCTATCTTGATACGGCATGGACAGTTTTGATTTTGCGTGGATTACTGCTGTTTGGTATTTTGTATTTTGCCGCTCCTTTTGTCGCATCTTTCTTTGATACTCCTGAAGCAAAACAAATAATACAAGTGATTGGTTTTTCAATGCTTTTTCAGGCTTTTACCAATATTGGTGTTATCTACTTCCAAAAAGAGCTGAAATTTGATAAAGAGTTTATATACCAGTTTGCGGAAACATCGGCAAATTTTATCGTGGCGATTTCCGCTGTTTTGATATTAAGAAATGTTTGGGCACTTGTCTTTGGAATGCTTGCGGGAAGTGCGGCAAGATGCTTTATGAGCTATTTAATCCATCCTTACAGACCTCGTTTAAGTTTGGATTTAGGAAAAGCAAAGGAGCTTTTTGGATTCGGAAAATGGATTTTTGGCTCCAGTATATTGATTTTCTTAATTACTCAAGGCGATGATATTTTTGTTGGGAAATTATTGGGGGTAACTGCTTTAGGATTTTATCAAGTGGCATTCAGAATATCAAATATGCCGGCAACGGAGATTACACACGTAATTTCCCAGGTGACTTTTCCCGCTTATTCAAAATTACAGGATGACATTCCCAAATTACGAGAAGCATATTTAAAAATTCTGGAAGTTACGGCATTTCTATCGTTTCCGATAGCGGGTTTGATTTTTGTTTTAGCGCCAGATTTCACAAGGATATTTTTAGGCGAAAAATGGATGCCGATGGTGCCTGCGATGCAAGTGTTGTGTGTTTTCGGAATCATAAGAGCTCTTAATGCTACAACTGGCCCTGTTTTTCATGCGGTAGGAAGACCATCGATTCTTACAAGAGTGTCATTTGTTCAGCTTCTTTTTTTGGCAATTATTATTTATCCCTTTATGAGTGTTGCTAAATTAGTTGGAGTTGCTTGGGCAGTTGTTTTTGCAAATTTTCTTTGTTTTATTTTTGCATTTCAAGAGGTTCTCAAGATTACTAAGGCGGCAAAGAAAAATGTACTTAATGCTATTGTTCCTTCCGCTTTGATAACTTTGAGTATTATAGGTTCTGTTTATTTAGTTAAGATTATAATGGCAGGCAAAGTGCCTCTATCCGTTATTTTTATACTTTCTGCTTTAATTGGTTTAGGGATATATTTAATTTATGCTAAAGTTTTCGGTTTTTTTTCTAATTTTTTTAATTCAAGATATCCATTCAAGGAAACTAAAAAACTATGATGAAAAGTATAAGACCCGGGACATTATTGCGCTGGTATGCTTTAAAAAACATTTTGATAAATGAACTTGAGAATAGTTTAGTTGTTCTTGATATTGGTGGTTATGATGGGGAGATATCTTATAGATTAAAAAATACATTGCCTGCTCTTAGTATTACAGTTGTAGATATAGACAAAGCAGGTTTAAAATTAGCAAAAGAAAAAGGGTTAGATACGCTCTGTGCGTCAGCTACAGAATTGCCAATAAGAGACAATCAGTTTGATGTTGTGCTTTGTCTTGATTTAATGGAGCATGTTAAGGAAGATAAGATATTAGTGAAAGAAATTTTCAGGGTTTTGAAAGAGAATGGTAAAGTAATTTTAACCACACCTATGCAAAATGGAGTATCTTTTCC
>CALEIX010000110.1 GCA_937898825.1 uncultured Elusimicrobia bacterium
TGATAAGGATTTCGCTTGGAACAATGGCCTGGGCGGACGCCGTCCTGGTATTCCTTCCAAGGAGCGCCATCTCGCCGAAAATGTCGCCGGGTTCCAGAAAGCTGAACGTTTTTCGCTTGTTGTATCCGAAGGAGGAAAATATTTTTACTCTTCCGCTTCTTACCAAAAAAAGTTTATTTCCCAATTCATCCTTCTTAAAAATGATGTCTCCCTTTGCGTATTTCTTTTGTCTGGCCAAGGAGAAGATTTTTTTTTGCAGGGGTTTGTCAAGCTTTCTTAAAAAAGAATTTTTTAAGATTTCCATATCTTTACGCCTCTAATTGTTCAAGTTCGCCGTTTATGCGGCACTATAATTATAGCAATTTTAAAAATCCATTCTAACCGCCGCGTTCGCTCAGCAGAAACAGGTCCACCTGAGGCGGACAGGGCACAAGAACACAAGTAGTAAGTCGGAAATCAAGAGTCGGAAGTCGGAAGTCGGAAGTCAAGAGTCGGAAGTTGGAAGTTGGATAGTCGGAAGTCACAGGGGACAAGTTGCGGGTTGCAAGAGATAAATAAACGCAAAAAACATTGTAGCTGCTCGCCCTTGGCGCGCCTAAATGGCACAGGAGCACAAGAACACAAGTTACAAGTCGGAAGTCATAAGGCGGAAGGCATAAGGCGCAAGTTGCGGGTTGCAAGAGATAAATAAACGCAGAAGACATTGTAGCTGCGCGCCCTTGGCGCGCCTAAATGGCACAGGTCACAGGAGCACAAGAACACAGGTTACAAGTCGGAAGTCACGAGGCATAAGGCATAAGGCACAGGGCACAAGTTGCGGGTTGCAAGAGATAAATAAGCGCAATAAACTCTTCACTTTTCACTTTTCATCCTTTCTATTTTGGCAGAGCTGTGCTCTGCAGCTACAACTGACTCTCGACTCCTGACTCTTGACTCCTGACTCCGATTTATAGGCAGAGCTTCGCTCTACAGCTACATTACTTCGGCTGTTCTTTGCGTCCTTTGCGACTTCAACGCTTTTTGCGGTCTCTGTGTGAATTTTACCCCGCAGGTTCCTCCGACAAAACCACACTAAACCCAACCTACGGGGTAAAATTATTTTGCGCGCTTTCGCACTTTCACACTTTCGCGCTTCTTTTGCGTCCTCTGCGCTCTGACTTCCGACTCCTAACTTATCCCCTATCCTTTATTTTTCATAACTTTCTTTGTTTATATACAGGGTCTGAGTGGGATAAGCAAATTCTATGTTTTCTTTGAGGAAAGAGTCCATTATGTCAAGAAGTATGGACTCATGAATGTTCATGTATAAATTATAATCGCCGCTGAGCACATAATAGACAAATTCAAAGTTTATGGAAAAATCCCCGTAATCGCTCATATTGGCTCTGTCAAACACCGCGTCGGATTTCGAGGAAATTATTTCTTTTACTATTGAAGGTACCTTTTTGAGCTTTTCCGGCGGCGTTTGGTAAATCACGCCCAGCTTGAAAACCACGCGCCTTTTCTCCATTTTCTTGTAATTCTTTATCTCCTGGGAAAGAAGTTTGGAATTGGAAAGTACTATCTGTTCTCCGCTCAAACTTCTTATTCTCGTGGATTTGAGCCCTATATATTCTATTGTCCCGAGACTTCCGTTTTCAAGTATTACAAAGTCCCCGAGTATAAAAGGTTTGTCAAGAAGAATAACGAAAAAATTGAACAGGTCTCCTAAAATGTTCTGGCTTGCAAGAGCTATCGCCACGCCGCCTATGCCGAGCCCGGTTATAACGGCGGTAATATTTATTCCCATATTATCCAGAACGAACGCCGCTGCGGCGCACCAAACGGCTATTTGCAAAATCAAACCGGAACTTGAGACAATCATTTTCTGAGAGGCTTCGTCCATTTTCTTTTTTTCAACTGCCGTTCTTATAAAATACAGGAGTGTGTAAATCACCAGAGTTGAGGCGCGATAGGTTAAAACAACAAGAATGACGTAATTGAACAGTTTGTCAAAAAGATATGAGCGGCTCAGATGTCGCGAGGCAAAATAAAACGAGAACAACTGATATTCCGGAGCCTTTATTTTTGAAATCATCTCCACAAGGAAATCGTCAAACTTTATTTTTGTTTTCCCGGCAAGTTTCTTAAGATGAGAGAATATGATACCTCTAAGGAAATAGAATCCCCCAAGAACGACAAAGAAAAGAATAATGGCTATAAAATAATCGCCCACTGTGTTGCCGTAATAAATTTTCGAGAGAATATTATTCATATCTATTCACTCTCCTTTTTTCGCTATCCCAACTTCCACTTTATAATTGCGTTCAATATTATCTGAGCCAGAGCAAGAGGAAACAACACTTTCCAGCAAAGATTTATTTTGTTAGTGAAACCTTCCGTAGTTTTTATCTGACCTACGCCGGGCGCAAGGACATTATCTTCAGACGCCAAAGGATAAGTTTCCTTAACAGGTTCTACAGCTTTCGCCATCGCTTTCGCAAGAAAGATATTTACAGCGGAAAGAATGAGAGATACCATGGCGGTTTTGAGCAGAAACAACACTAGCCCCACCAATCCACCTGTCCCCAAAGAACCTCCTAAAAATACGGCGTTTATAAGTGCAGCGGAGGCAAGCATTTCCATATTCAAAGAAATTTTAACCGTTCCCGAAAAACTTCCCGGTTGAATGAAGATTGCGGCGCTTTCCTCCTGTTCACCGGGAGAGTTGGTCGCGTAAATTTTTTCGAGTCTTATCTGCAAGGCTATTAGAGAAATCAAGAAAGCGGGTATTTCCAAAAAAATAAACATAGGATGTTCAGCCATGAATCGGGAAATTTCAACTGTATTCCAGGTTCCGGCTAAAACGGCCGGCGCCATTACGGCTAAGAGAAACAAAACTTCTGCCAGTAATAGTTCGGCCAATCTCTCAGGCAAATTTAAGCAGGAATGCCGCGACAAAAGACTTATGACAAAACCTGCTACGGCAGGCAAAGCCAGTAAATATATTGCCACGATTAAATCTCCCCTGAACGAAGAAAGCGCTGAATTTGAATGCACCGGAACCAGAAGAATCAACGTTACAGCACTTGCAATAGTAATGAAAGGAAGAAGGTAAGATGCGCCTAATCCTGGAACGATGTCCTTTTCCGAAAAGATTCTTGCAGAATCAATAAGGAACTGGCGTAAATTTGTCTCTGTGGTACGGTGCAGAAAAGCCAGGAATTTTTTGTTTATCCATTCAAGCACTGTGCCATAAATACTCAGAAACAGGAAACCGGGAAAAATAAAAAGGTAAAATAATGATATAAGTATCTCCATAGGTTTAATCCATTATTATCGCAAACAACGCCACCGTTAAACTCACCACATAAGCAACCAGCGGGACAATGCTACGCGCCGAAGAATAAAAAGCCCACGTGGCTACTATAAAAGACGCCGCATAAAACAGGGCAAAAAACGCCGCAAAAACGAAAAATTTGTTTTCCCTCATCCCGGCCCTCTTTTCCATCTCCGTTTCTTTGTCAAAATGTTGCGGCGCCTGCACGGGCGGAAACGCTATCTTGTAAATTACATGCGTAAAAGTCAGGACCAGGAAAAAAGATATCGGTGGAAACAGAATAATATCCATTTTAACCCTTTAACTTTGAAAGTTTCACAAGGTCCGGGCAGCCGGTTATTTTCCATGCCTTTAAAATTAACCCAAGCCCCGCCAAAACTGCAATGACCTCCATCAGTATCATGGTAATCGCTATAGCCTGACTCAGATTTACATTATTTGTGGCGGCTCCGCAAAGAATTATCGCCAGCACACATGCCTTTGACATAATCTGGAGCCCCAGCAATTGCTTGAACATATTCCTTGAAACAAGCATGCAGTAAAGTCCGATGAAAAAAATTATTGAGATTAAATACCAGTCCACAGAAAAAAGAGTTATCATTCCTTGCTCTCCTTATTCTTGCCGCCGGAAAAGTGAAGAATGGATTTCATTGCCATAGCTATGGCTGTAAGTATGGTTATCTGCGCTATCAGGTCCTGGCTCCTGCCCGCCCATATAATCTTTCCCAAATCCCGATTCAGTGAATTCATATAGGGATACTTTGAAAGCGCCTCAAAAAAAGGTATGAAAAATATCCACCCAAGCACCGCTATAAGAGATACAACAAGCGGAAGTATCCGGAATTTTATCCTGTTTTCCACAGGTTGAATGTTAAACCCCAGGCTGCCGCAATTGTCCTCATTTCCTTCATCCAGGTCCTGCCGCCCGCCGGCGTCAATAAGTTTAATCGTTCCAATAACAAGCACAGGCAGAAGAGCGGCGCATACAGATAATTCAAAAACTCCAGCCCACGGAGCTGAGAAAGTAAACATAATCAAAGAAACCGTTACGCTTCCAAGAGCCAGCATAATCGCGGAATAAAGCAAATTTTGGAGCATGACGGAAGCCATTATGAAAATCAGGAGAACCGCAAAAAGAATCAAGTGATATGTCATAACATATTCCTCGTTACCGCTTGCATCAAAAACGAGTATACATGGGGAAAGAATATTCCCGCCAGTATTATAATCATGCTCAGAAGCACCACCGGCAGGAGCATAAAGACAGGCATTTCCCTGGATTTTTCGCCATCTGCAGCTTTTTTACCGAAAAAAATCTTCTTTTGTATTATCGCGAAATGAGCGAAAGTCACCAGCATAAAAAAGAGAGAGAGAAAAGCGTATCCTTTCGCCCCTTCCTCCCAGAGAGCAAGCACTATCACCAGTTTGCTCCAGAAACCGGAAAGAGGGGGAAGCCCGGCAGCGGCAAGCAGCGCTATTATGCTTGTCCAGGTTGTCCATGGCATTGAATTTTCCAGGTTTGCGAGTTTATGCATGTTAGTAGTGCCTGCAGATTTTTCAATGCTGGCGCTGTTCAGAAATAACGTCCCTTTGAAAGTAGCCTGATTGAATAAGTGAAAAATCGCCCCCAATACTGCGAGCGGGGTTCCAAGACCGGAAGCGAGCACTATATATCCAGTCTGGCTTATGCTCGAAAAAGCAAGCATTCTTTTGAAATTTTTCTGCCTTATGGCGGCAATGGCTCCCCAAATTATGGTTATTGCCCCAAGTAGCATAAGAGCTTCAGAAATTCTGCCGGCAGTGCTTTCGAACAACTTGAAAATCATAACTATTTTTATGATAGCATAGGCTCCGGAAACCTTCGTCGCTATCCCCCCAAGGAAAGCAGAAACGGGGGAATACGCCCCCTGATAAGCGTCGATAAGCCAGGTATGAAAAGGGACTATTCCGGCTTTTATCAAAAAGCCGATACATAGAAAAGCAACAGCCACCATATTTGCGGTTGACATGGGCCCGGAATTTGCTATGCTCTGAAGATTCAGAAAATTAAATGTTCCCGCGGTAAAGAGAAGAATGGATATGCCGGTTAATATGAATACGGAGCCCGGCAGGGTCAGAAAAAAATACTTAACTGCTCCCTCTGCGCCTCTTTCATTGTCTTCATAACATATCATTGCCAGAGAAACTATTGCCAACGCTTCGGCATAAATATAAAGCGTGAAAAAATCCAGGGAAATCACTACTCCGCACATTGCCGCCACGCCCGTCAAAAGAAGGCTATAGAAATTATGCTTGTTTTTTGTTCTTGGAATAAAACCCGAAGAAAAAAGAGAAACGCAAAAAGCGATTAAATATATGGCCAGAACCATAATAAGAGAAAAGCCATTGTCGGCAATACTGGCAAATGAAAAACGCACATTTTGCGGATTGAAAATTAAGTATGAAATATTCAAAAGACCCGCAAAAAGCGAGACATTGCTTACAATATCGGCAAGTTTATCGTTTTTTTTCAGAAACTGTATTATAACGGCGGAAGACAGGGGAATCAAAAGATAAGCCAGGAGACTTGTCATCATTTAATGCCCCCAAAACTGAAAACATACGCCATATACACCAAAAACCCGATAATTGTTATGGTCATATACAAAACATAAGAACCCCTGTGAAATTTCTGAGACATTTTTGAGAGGGAATTTGAAACAAAGGAAGGTAAAGTGAAAGTTAAATAATCTGTAAGAGAATCTAATTTGGAAAAGAATTGTCCCAGGGGCCAGACGCTGCTTTTCATGATTTGTTCATACGGGTCAAAAACTTTATGCTCTGCCATTCTATATATTTTCGAAAGAACAGGCGCATAAAGCAAGTAGTCCGTTGCTTTGTAAGGCTTTCCGGTTATCCCATAACCTACTACGTGACTTATTATGGATACTATTATTCCCGCGACAGAGATGAGCAACAGATTACCCATTTGAAAGCCGGCTATGGTCCTGGCATGCTCCAACGCCAAATAACTGAGCACCGGTTCAAGAAAATGCTCCACAGGAATTTTCGCCCCGAAGCCAAAGAACAAGCACAAGATTGCAGCGATAAACATGGGAATAATCATGAACATTCCGGATTCTTTGCACCGCAACGAAGTTTCTGTTTCCTTTGCAAAATATACTGAATGCCCCAATTTTAAGAGAGCAATGAGCGTAATGATTGAACCGAGTTCAACCGCCGCGAAAAACATTGGATAGCCCGCTTCCAGTATACCGCGCTGCAGTATCTCCTTGGAAAAGAAACCATTGAAAGGGGGAACGCTTGAAATGGAAAGGGCGGCAATAATGAATACCAAAGTTGTAGCCGGCATCCTTTTCCACAAACCTCCAAGTTTTGCCATATTCGAGGTTTCGCTCTGGCTCTCCACCGAACCCGCAGTAAGAAACAACGCGAATAAGTATATGGCATTATTAAGCGCATAGAAAAGACCACCCGCTATTCCGGTCGCGTTCATCGTGCCTACGCCGAGAAGTGCGTAACCGCTCTGGCTTACCGCGATATACGCCAGAAGTTTTTTGTAGTTTTTCTGTGCCAATGCCATCATCGCGGCAAATAAAAGCACTACCACTCCAAGCGTCATTATGAGCGCCTGAACAACGCCGTTTAATACGTACAAATAAATGCTTACTCTTACCAACATGTATATTCCCAAAATCTTGTCCAGGGCCCCCGGAACATATGCTAAAAAAGTGCTATTGGCGCCATCGGCTCCCGCGTCAGTCATCCATGTATGGAAGGGCATCCCTTCAATTTTCGAGACAATGCCTATTAATAAAAGGAGATAAGCAGCAAATGCCCAGCCGCTTACAGCAAGTTTGCCGGCATGTATTTCTGTCATATTCATCGAACCCGCGATGAATCCCGTTATCGTTATTCCAATCAAAAAGCAGAGATTCGCAACGGCATTTATAATAAACGCCTTCATGGCGATAGCGCCAGAATTTCTTCCGCCTTTCGCAAAAACCAGGAAAGTGTAGAGAAAAATGACAAGTCCTTCCCAGAAAAAAAGCATGGTGAGCAAGTTATCGCTCAAAACCGCACCAGAAGAAAAAGAGCCGGTAAATAGAAGATTGAAAAAGAACCACTTCGCGGAATCGGTTCTTTTTTTCATGAAACCCGCGGCATAAAACGCCGCCAAAAAGGATACGCCGGTAGCAAAGAGGAGCGCCAATTTGCCCAGCACGTCGGCCTTGAGCGTAAAGTCAAAGCTATATCCTGCCCAGGGCAGTGAGTACGCGATGATATTGGAAGACAGGAATATAGTTAAGGCGGAGAGAAAGGATATGAAGGAGGCCATGATCGCCGCCACTTCTTTTAAGTATTTCGTCTTTTCCGACACCAGCAAGATAAAAATCGCCGTGAACAAAGGAAGAAATATCGGTATCAGAAGTATATTCATCTAATAAAAACTCCCAAATTGGAACTTATGGCCTGGATATAGGTCGCGGGATAGTAAACAAAGAGTCCAAGCAGCATGCAGGTCAAGGCCAAAACCGCTCCGCTTAAAACCATTCCGGAATAACCTTCTTTGGGCATGTTTTCCTGTTTTTCCCCTAAAAAGACCAGATAAAACAATCGCACAAGGTAAAGCAGCGTAAGAATTGCCGCTAAGAGAAAAATTCCCAGTATCCAGGGATTCCCATACTCCGTCGCTCCGGTAAAAATCATAAATTTCCCGAAAAAGCCTCCCAGGGGAGGAATCGCCATAACAGACAAACTGCAAAGTCCAAACGATACCGCACTTATGGGCATGGTTCTCACAAGACCTGTCTCTTATACACATCTCCGAGCCCACGAGACCTCTCTACATCTCGTATGCCGTCTTCTGCTTGAAA
>CALEIX010000111.1 GCA_937898825.1 uncultured Elusimicrobia bacterium
AATTCTATAATTTAATTTTTCAAACCCCCAACATTATGAACGCTATAAACCCTACGAACGCAATAAACTCTATGAACGCACAACGCAATAAACCTTGTCCCCGCGGAAGCGGGGAGCACAACGCAATAAACTCTATGAACGCAACAAACCTTGTTTCCGCGGAAGCGGGGAGGGGAGCACAACGCGATACTGGCGAGGCTCTGTGCCTCGCACTACTGCCTGCGTTTAGGCGCGCCCCGTTAGAAGTTCCGACAGGGACAGCCCGCCTTAGGCGGACTTACTTCTAACGGGGCGAGCAGCTACAATTTCATCTTTTAGCAGAGTTTCGCTCTGCGGCTACAACTCGTGTATCTCTAACGGGGTCATCCTTTATTTTACCAGTATTCATAAATCGTTTTTACGTTTTCAGCCGCTTCTTTCAAAGCCTTGCGCGGTTCTATGACACCGTAAACTGCGGCGGCCTCAAACTGTCTTGAGATTATATCAAGAATCTGAACAAGATGAGGCGATTCGTCCATAGGCACGATATAACTTGCCTGCGCAGCAGCTTTTTTCAAAATAGGTTTATCCCTGAAAAAATCCCGAAAATACGGGTCTTCCGTTATCTTAACACGCGCAGGAATCTGGTTGGCTATTTCTAAAAGTTTCAAGTCCGCTTCCCTGCTTATGAGAAATTTCACAAATGCCCACGCTTCCTTTGGATGTTTTGTTGTTGAGAATATAACGATATTTTTAGGGTCACCGTAGGTGTAAACCGGACCTTTATAATGGTCAGGAACGGGCAAAGGCGTAAAATCAAATTCAAAATCCGGATTAATCCGCTGATAGTATTTTATAATCCACGGACCGACCAGACTCATCGCCGTTTTGCCTTCCACAAAAATATCGCCGGAAAAACCGGACATTGGAAAATAATGCCTGCGAAATCCCTCTCTAAAAAATTTCATTACCGCCACACCGCTTTCATTGAAAAATATCGGATTATTCTTTTCAAGAAGAGTCTTGCCGCCTGTGGCGGCGGCGAAAAAGGAATAAAAGTCAAAAAGCCGTTGATACCAGACACTCTTTATGCTCACGCTCATCGCCCAATGGTCCAATATTCCGTTCCCGTCCACATCCTGATTGATTGCAGCGGCAACATTCATAAATTCACTGTAAGTTTTTGGAGGAGGAAAATTCAAGGTTCTGAAAAGTTTTTTGTTGTAAGCAAGCATCACAGGATTAACTTTCCACGGCACTTGATACAGATTTCCGTCCCCTGAACGGAATCTGTTTGCAAGTTCCGCGCCAGACCTTGAAATAACCGTTTTTTCCCCGTCGGGGAATTGACTAATATTGACCACTGCGCCGGACTTTGTAAATTTTCCCATTATCGCCGGAAGTATGTTGGAACATACATCCGGAGTGGTTTTGGAAACCATCGCGGAGAGAAGGACTTCCTCGCTTGATTGAGTGGCTGGAATCGGCTGCATTTTTACGCGTATGTCCGGGTGGGATTCATTCCATTTTTTCACCAGAATTTTAGCGAGCTTAATCTCTTCGGTATTCGAAGAGGACCAATAAGAAATTTCTATAGCCGCGCAGCGCGGCACCAGAAAGAAAAACGCAATCAACAAGTGAATAACCACCCGCATAATTCTAAAGAATATTATATAATACACTTATACCACCGACAAAATTACCGGAGAGACATTATGCGGAGAAAAAAAACCTTATCAAAATTTTACCGGGACGAAATACTATTTATCAGGCACAAAAACAATCCTCTTCTTACGGCTGATTTGTGGCCCTATCCTGTCAATACGGTCTTTAATCCGGCAGCCGCCGAAATAAACGGGGAAACGTTACTTCTGGCGCGCGTGGAAAACAAGTTCGGTGTTTCTCATTTAACAACAGCCAAAAGCCGCAACGGTATCAGCGGCTGGAGGATTGATAAATCTCCCTCGATTTTTCCCGAACCTCAGGAACGTCCGGAGGAGGAACTCGGCATAGAAGATCCCCGTATCACATATATTAAAGAACTCAATCTCTGGGCCATAACCTACACGGCCTATTCCCTGGACGGTCCGCTGGTGTCTCTTGCCACCACAAAAGATTTCAAGACATTTAAAAAACGCGGCCCGATACTCCGCCAGATAGATAAAGACGCTGCTTTATTTCCGAAGCGAATTGGCAAAAGATGGGCAATTATACACCGCCCATATCTCAATCCTTCCGCTCCGGCGCACATATGGATTTCTTTTTCGCCTGATTTAAAACATTGGGGGGATTCTCAAATCATCATGCGCGCCAGAAAGGGAAACGCCTGGGACGGGGAAAAAATTGGAATTTGTCCTGAACCGCTGGAAACTCCAGAAGGCTGGCTGATTCTCTACCACGGGGTCCGCAAGACTTGTTCTTCGCACATTTACAGAATAGGCCTGGCGTTGCTTGATTTGGAAAAGCCCTGGAAAGTCGTCCGAAGAAGCAAAGACTGGATAATGACTCCGATAGCGCCGTATGAAATGCTCGGCGATGTGGGAAACGTAATATTCCCCTGCGGCTGGATTCATGACAAAAAAAGCGGCATAGTCCGTCTTTACTACGGCGGTGCTGATACATGCATCGCTCTTGCCACGGCAAAAATGAGCGACATTCTTGACTATGTCAGGAAGTGCCCTTCTCAATAAACTTACAAAGGCGCGGAATCTCCTGCAAAACTTACCTGAAACCCAGACCAAACCCGCATTGTGCGAGAAGCAACTCTCTGTTCAATGCGGGTTTAAACTTTTTCTGACCGCTATGGTATCGCCGGTCTTGAATCCTCAAGACAGAGATTGATAAGTTCCTCAATGCTGGCCGTTCCCGCGCACATAACTGTATCCGCGCCCCCCCAATAAAGTTTCAGGGTGCCATCATTTTCTGCAACTGCTCCGCATGTAAAAACCACATTGGGCACATATCCCGTCCGCTCCCATTCATCCTCCGGCGAAAGTATCCATTTGTCGCTTACACCGATAATTTCCGAAGGCTCGTCAACCCTGTGAAGCATAACGCCCAAGCGGTAAACCGCCCCCGACATTGTTTGAAAAACTCCGTGATAAATGCTGAGCCAGCCCTCTTTGGTGAGAATCGGCGGAGCACCCGCTCCAATTTTCATTTCATCCCAATGGTACGCAAGCGGTTTAAGTATTACTTTGGACTGCCCCCAATGAATCAGGTCCCTGGAGAAACTTATCCATATTGACCATGGACTTATATCGGAATGCGGACGGTCAAGTTTGACATAATACCCGTTCATTTTCCGCGGGAAAATAACGGTATTGCGATAATCTGCCTGAGTAATAAATGCCACGCGTTCAACCGAACTGAAATCAGCTGTCCGCGCCAGCCCTATGCGCACCCCATGCCGGGAGTACGCGCTGTAAGTTATATAATACGCTCCTTCAAGGGGCGTGATTCTGGGATCTTCAATCCCGTATTCTTCATATTCAGCGAAATAACCGTTCTTTGACGGCACCATAAAAGGCTTGGAGTCCACTTTAAACTTAAATCCGTCCAGAGACCGGGCTATTCCGATTATAGACCTGCCGTTATTCAAATGAGAACGGAAAAGCATTATATACTCCAAATTATATTTCACAACCCCGGCATTGTGAACGGTCTCTACGGGGTAAGGCACATCTTTTTTTGTAAGAATCGGATTTCCTTTATATCTTTTTACGAATTCTTTTTTCATTTTTTATCCTACCCAATCCATTCCCGCATAATAAATTTAGCCTTCAGCCAAATTTACGATGCGGGAAAGTGTTATTTCCTTGTTGTTTTACGCGTCCTCCGCGATTAGTTTATTTTTGCGGTCTTTGCGTTTCATTTTTTGCGTTCTTTGCGTCTTTATTTTGAAAGGAAAAAAACCCCACCGGCAACAAGAATTATGCCTATGAACTTTGAAAGCGTAAAACTTTCCCCGAGGAAGAAAAACGCCAGAAGAAAGGTGATAAGCGGGTATGTGGAACTCAGCGGCACTATTCTGGACGCCTCCGCCCCTGACATGGCTTTAAGATAAAAATAAACTCCCCCCATAGTAACCGCCACGCTTAAAAAAACAAAAAGTACCGTCATTTTACCGGCGGTTTCAATCGCTTTTCTAAACGGCGACATCTTCCACACAATAAGCGGCAGAAACAATATTATTGTCACAATCACCTTTGCCAGAAAAGTATGGAAAGGTTCAAGGCGACGAAGAATTAACTTATCAAAAAATGCTCCCGTTCCCCAACAAATCACCGCCAAAAATACAAAAAACAAAATTGCCAGTTTCATAACAAGCTGCAACCTCCTGTTCCTCCCGTTGGGCCAAGTCTAAGGGGGATTTTTTCACTTACCGCTCGCTGTCTTCTTCTCAAACATCCACAAATGTTTTTAAGTCAAGGCGGAGGCAATTGACAGGGCATATCCCTTTCCGTGAAACCGTCATCTATGAAGTCATCCAGTTTTTCCGAAAAGCCCCATTCATCCTCGTATGAAGAAGCTCTTTTGTAATATTCCAGCGATTTTTGCCTGTCCCCAAGCAAGTCGTATACATTAGCCGTTCTAACAAGCGCCCACACCGCCCATCTTCCCGGCTGTTTGCTTGTTTCAAGAACACTGAAAGCCTTCTGGAAGTATTCAAGCGCCCGGTCAAACTTCTTCTCCGCCATATACGCCGTAGCTACCGCCACATAGGCACGCGGGATGTATTTTTCGTCGTACAAATCAACCTTCTTCCTTATATTCTCCAAATATTTGAACCCTTCCTCTCTTACCCTCGTATACATTCCGGCTTCATAAAAGGAAACTATTTCCACAAAATGCATCATCGGATGTATTGGATATTCTTTTCTAAGCTCCTTAGACCATTTGACGGCAAGTTTAGGATTTGAAAACTTGCTTCTGTGCTGGGTAAATATCTCAATCAAAAGAAGCTTCGCCGCCGTAGCATTGTAGTAACCTTTGTCCTTGCATATTTTAAGGTATTCTATTCCTTTCCCGGCATCTCCGCTTATAAAAAGTAACTTCGAAAGAATTCCAACCACGCCCGGCAAGGTGCCGGCGTAATACTCATACATTCCAAGTCCTAAATAAGCGTCATATAGGTCCGGCTTTATTTTGAGCGCTCTTTTCATCCGTCTTATGGCTTTCCTGCCGTCAAAATAGGCCTTCAGCCACCTGTGAAGGGTAATGGCAAGACGGGCCCTTAGGCCATAGATTCCTCCAAGACACATATATGCGTAGGCGTCATTGGGATGTTCGTCCACCCACTTCTCGCCTATTTCAGCCACTTTGTCAGTTTGTTCAACATATTCCATGTCCAGGGATGGATTGGAGCGTTCGTCCTTATATTCCAATTGCGCCCATTTGAGCATCGCCAGTCCGAAATGCCCAAAAGGATGCAAGGGATATTTTTTCACCGCCTCTTTGAAATACTTTTCTGCCTCATTCAGTCTTATCGCGTAAACCCCGTCAAGCCCTTTCTTGGCAAGTACTTTTAAATCATCCGGGAGAGGATATGGCTTTATTTCAGCAAAAGCGTTTGAAACAAAAAACAACAAAACCGATGGTAAAATCAAGAGGCGCTTTTCCATTCAATATATCTTCTCCACCCCCAAATATTCTTTCAAAACTTCCGGAACTGTAATGGAATTGTCCGAATTTTGGTAATTCTCAAGCACCGCGGCAAGGGTTCTTCCAACTGCCAGACCGCTCCCGTTCAATGTGTGGACATATTCGCTCTTTCCTCCCGAACTTCTTTTAACCTTTGTATTTATTCTCCTTGCCTGAAAATCAAAACAGTTGGAGATTGAAGAAATTTCCCTGAACCTTTCCTCCCCGGGCATCCAGACCTCAAGGTCATAAGTCTTCCCGGAGGCGAACCCCAAATCTGCCGTGCATAATTCGACGACTCTATAAGGCAATTTCAAAAGTTTAAGTATCTTTTCTGCATCCTCTCTTAATTTTTCAAGCGCGTTCATGGAATCCTCAGGCATTGTTATCCATACAAGTTCAACTTTATTGAACTGATGATTCCTTATAAGTCCCCTCGTGTCCTTGCCGTAAGAACCCGCTTCTCTTCTAAAACAGGGGGTGTGAGCGACGTATTTTAAAGGAAGTTCCTTCTCTGCCAAAACGCTTTGAGAATGGAGATTGACCAGCGGCACTTCCGCCGTGGGTATAAGATAAAGAGGATTTTCGCAAGCGGTTTTATACAGGTCCTCCTCAAATTTCGGCAATTGTCCGCTTCCAGTCATGGTCTGCGCATTGTTAAGATATGGTGGGAGCACTTCGGTGTATCCATTTTCCCTCACATGGACATTGAGCATAAACTGGGCGATAGCCCGCTCAAGAGCAGCTCCCATTCCTCTTAACAAAGCGAAACGCGAACCTGATAGCAGCGCTGCTCTTGCAAAATCGATTATCTCAAGCTTCTCACCCAGAGCGTGATGGTCCAGAGGCTTAAAATCGAAATTTTTCTTATTGGACATGTCCTCATAAATTATCTTATTATCTTGTTCCCCCTTTCCTTTCGGCGCGCTATCATGAGGAATATTCGGAACGGAAAAGCAAACCTTTTCCATCTCTTTTTCAAGAACCGCCAATTTCTCCTCCGCGGATTTCAAAGAATTCTTGACCCTGTTGGCTTCCTCCATTAGCTTCTCCGCCTCGTTAATCCTGCCTTTCATTTTATATTCTTTTATCACCCGGCTTATGTCATTTCTGCGTTCCCTGAGTTTTTCCGTTTCACTGAGAACCTTTTTATACTCGGCGTCGATTTTTATCAACGCCTCAACAGCGCTCAACGACCTTGGCCCTCTTGAGCCTATTTCCCGTTTGAATTTTTCCTTATTGCCTCTAAAAGCTCTGATATCTATCATAAATGCACCCTGCCTCACACCCGCCGAACGCTTCAGCGGTTTTTCTTAATGCCGATTTTCACAAGAGACTGATAAATATTCCTTTCAAGGTCATCCCCAAGCTTCGGTTCAACCATTACTTCAATTCCGATGGCGTCCGCCCAAAAGCCGTTGTTTTTAAGCTTCCTCAGTTCCGTGGCGATATTCACATTTTGAAGTTTAACCACATGCGAGGAATTCGCTTTCACCCTGGAAACGCGCACCTCCTCAAGATGAAACGGCAACGCCCATATAGCCGGTCCCGCCTCGGAGGCAAAACGCTTTATTCTAAATCTCAAAGCATATCTCAAAACTATGCCGCGCGCGTCTTGTTTGGAATCGTTTTCAAGAAAAATCAGAATTTTTGTGTTCAAAGACTTGCAGTTTTTGGGATTTACTTCCAGGGTTTTGACCGCGGCATAGACCCGACTCTTCGGAGACTTGATTTGCCATTTGATATTATTAATCAATATCTGCGCCCAAATCTGCGGGGCATTCAGTAAAATTAAAGTCAAGACAAGCGTAAGCCTGAACATTCTTTTAAGCATTTTCAGGTACCCATTTTCCAGCTGGAAAGATATTTTTTCTGTTCGGATGTAAGCTGGTCTATTTTTATTCCCATCGCCGAAAGTTTGAGTTTTGCTATTCTGCCGTCTATCTCCTCAGGCACAGGATAAACCCGGTTTTCAAGCCTTCTGCCTTTTTTGACTATGTACTCGGCGCAAAGCGCCTGATTGGCAAACGACATATCCATAACGCTCGCCGGGTGTCCCTCCGCCGCCGAAAGATTTATGAGCCGCCCCTCAGCCAATACATAGATTCTTCTCCTGCCAAGCATGTATTCCTGAACATACGGTTTTATATTCCTCTTTTTCGTGCATATTCTTTCAAGACCCTCTATATTTATTTCCACGTTGAAGTGACCGGAATTGGCGACTACGGCCCTGTCTTTCATTCTCTTGAAATGCTGGACATCTATCACATTTATATTTCCCGTAAGAGTAACGAACAGGTCGCCTATTTTAGCCGCTTCTTTCATTGGCATGACATCAAATCCGTCCATAATCGCTTCAAGTCCTTTGATATTATCAACTTCCGTAACTATCACCCTGGCGCCCATCCCCCGCGCCTTCCACGCCACACCCCTTCCACACCAACCATAGCCGGCCACCACCATTACTTTCCCGGCAAGAAGCATATTGGTGGCCCGCAAGATTCCATCAAGAGTAGATTGTCCGGTGCCGTATCTGTTGTCAAACATGTGTTTTGTAAAGGCGTCGTTAACGGCAATGACTGGATATTTAAGATTTCCGCTTTTTTCCATTGACCTTAGTCTGACGACGCCGGTTGTCGTTTCCTCGGTCCCCCCAAGAATGCTCTTTCTCCCCTTCCATTGCTTGTGAATGGTGGAAATCACGTCCGCACCGTCATCCATCGTAATGTGGGGATTAAAGTTTATTACCCTCTGAATATGCTCGTAGTACCGCTTTTTATTTTCGCCCTTTACCGCGTAAACATTTATCCCAAAATCCCTGACAAGGCAAGCGGCCACGTCATCCTGAGTACTCAAAGGATTTGAAGCACAGAGCGAAATGGAGGCTCCCGCTTTTTTAAGCGTTATCATAAGATTGGCTGTTTCAGTGGTAACATGCAAACACGCGGAAATCCTATGACCATTCAAAGGTTTTTCCTTTGAAAAGTGAAAGGCTATAAGCCCCAGAACCGGCATATCTTTTCCCGCCCATTCTATTCTGGCTTTCCCTTCTCTGGCAAGAGACACATCCTTTATGTCATATTCTTTCTTCATGATCCTTCTCCTATCATTTATTTTGTTAGAGAATGTCGCCGGATTGTTTCAAGACATCCCTATAAGACTGCCTTTCCTTACCCGAAGTCAACGACATCTCACTGTTCTTTCCCGCGTGCCGAAAACCTTTTTCCTGAGAACTTTGGCGGCATCCAATTTCTCCCACTCAAAAGAACTCTCACTCCTGCCGAAATGTCCGTAAGCGGCGGTGCTTCTGTATATGGGCCGGCGCAGCTTCAACTTCCTAATAATGCCCCTGGGAGTAAGGTCAAAACTGTCCATGATCACTTTTGCGAGTTCATCGTCGTCCATTTTCCCCGTTCCATTGGTATCTATATACAGACCTACGGGTTCGGCAATTCCTATGGCATACGCTATTTGAACAGTGCATTCATACGCTATATCCGCCGCAACGATATTTTTGGCTATATACCTCGCCATATAAGTCGCCGACCTGTCAACCTTGGTCGGGTCCTTGCCGGAGAACGCGCCTCCTCCATGAGGAGCAACTCCGCCATAAGTATCAACTATTATTTTTCTTCCGGTCATCCCGGTATCCGATTGGGGACCGCCAACAACAAATTTGCCGGTGGGATTAATCAAAAAACGGGTTTTATTATCCATCATACTCCTATCCACAACCGGGTAAATTACTTTTTCTATTATTTCCTTTTTGGACTTTTCCGTTATGCGCTTTTTTGAAGAATCCAGTATTTCCTCAGTATGTTGCGTGGAAAGGACTATGGCGTCTACTCTTCGCGGCTTGCCATTTATGTATTCAATTGTTACCTGCGATTTTCCGTCAGGTCCGAGATATTTCAAAATTCCTTTTTTTCTCACCTCGGCAAGCCGTTTGACAAGTTTATGCGCCAGAAGTATGGAAAGCGGCATATATTCCTTTGTTTCTTTTGTGGCGTAGCCAACCATAAGCCCCTGGTCCCCGGCGCCGCCAGTATCAACGCCCTGGGATATATCCGGAGACTGCCTGCCTATTATATTCAAAACAGCGCAGGTCTTGTAATTAAATCCATAACTATTATCCGTATAACCTATTTCCCTGATGACCCGTCGGGCAAGTTCGTCCACGTCCACAAATGTCCTTGTGGTAATCTCACCGCCAATTATCACAAGTCCCCTGCTTATAAAAGACTCGCAGGCCACGCGCCCGGCAGGATCTTTTTTCATTATCTCGTCCAGAACAGCGTCGGAGATTTGATCGCACACCTTGTCCGGATGTCCTTCAGTGACCGACTCAGAAGTCACAAACTTGCTGTGTCCCAATATCATATTTTGTCTCCTTTTGTTGAATTAGCGTTTGCAAATTTATCTTACAACACTCAAAGCCGCCTTGCATGCCGTGTCTATAAGTCCCAGAGATGAAACCTTGGAAGGAGCCTCGGCATACACTCTAAGCAAAGGCTCCGTGCCGGAAGGGCGGATTAACAACCAGCTGTCATCCTCCAAAACAACTTTCAAGCCGTCTATGGTTTTGGTTTCTCTTACTTTCTTCGAATTTATAACCTTGGGCATTTTTTTTCTGCATTTCACCGCGAAAGAATGTTTATTGCTTATGCCCTTAGGAAGGTGTTGGTCCTTCCTTATAAAAAAGGATTTTCCATATTTTTTCTCTATGCTGGCGTATATCTCCGAGATTTTCTTCTTGAGATTAGACGCCATCTCGGCCACCAGAAGACCGGTCAGAATCCCGTCCCTTTCAGGTATATTCCCCTTCCAGGAATAGCCGCCGGATTCTTCAACACCGAAAGCTATCTCCTCGGAAACCATCTTTTCCGCTATATACTTAAACCCCACAGGAACGTCTTCCACCATCATAGAATGCTCAGCGGCTATTCTTTTGGTAAGATACCCCATGGAAACCGCCTGCACGAGTTTTCCTTTCACTTTTTTGTTTTGTATTAAATACTCAAAAAGCATCGGCGCCAGCTGGTGAGGAGAAAGATATCTTCCCCTTTCGTCCACTATGGCCATTCTATCCCCGTCCCCGTCAAGCGCCAACCCGAACGCCGCCTTGTTTTCAACAACGGCGCGAGAAAGCCGGGCAAGATTTTTTTCTATAGGTTCCGGCGGGACAAAACCGAAAAGCGGATCGAAACTTGTATGAATCGGAATTATCTTCTTTGAGAAAAACACGTTCTCCGCTAGTTCTGCCGCCGCTCCATACATGTAGTCTACCACCACAGGCTGCTTCAAAGCGGAAAATATTTTCGGAATATTAAACTTCGATTTGACATATGAAATGTAGGCGCGGGTAAAATCTATTTCTCTGATGTTTTTATTTTCTCCGACAACAGAAGCCTTAGAAATGTAATTCTCAATTTCAGCCGTAGTCTGAGGAGTGGCGGATTTTCCCCCTTCTTTTATTTTGATGCCATTATACATATACTTGTTGTGGCTGGCAGTTATCATTACTCCCAATGCGTTTCTTTTGTACGTCAAATGGCTTATAACCGGCGTGGTCAGGGGAGAGTTGGAAATAGCGACTTTCAAACCGTTCGCTTTTGCAACCGCCGCAAAAGTAAGAGCAAAATCCTTTGAGAGGAATCTTCTGTCATAACCGACGACAATATCGGGTTTATCCGCCGTTCTTATATACTTGTGGCTTACGTAATCGCTGAAACCTTGCGCTATAGCCCGAACCGAATCAAAAGTAAAGGTATCGGATATCACCCCTCTGTCTGTCTCTTATACACATCTCCGAGCCCACGAGACCTCTCTACATCTCGTATGCCGTCTTCTGCTTGA
>CALEIX010000112.1 GCA_937898825.1 uncultured Elusimicrobia bacterium
GAGTTGATATCGCCGATAGCGATGGACAAGGGATTAAGGTTTGCTATAAGGGAAGGCGGACACACGGTTGGCGCTGGGGTTGTAACTGAAGTATTGGAATGATTGAAAATAGCCGTTTGACGGAGTTTTTATGACGGAAAAAAAAGAAGAGGAAAAAAGCGAGAAGCCGGAAGAACAAAAAATTAAGATTAAGCTTGAATCTTACGACCATAAAATTATAGATCAGGCGGTTTCAAAAATAGTAGAAACCGCCCGCAGGACCGGCGCAAGACTTATCGGTCCAGTGCTTCTTCCAACGAGAATAAAGAAATACACGGTCAATCGCTCGCCGCATGTGGATAAAAAATCAAGGGAACAATTTGAAATAAGATATCATAAAAGGCTCATATATCTTATCAATCCTACCCAGAAAACTTCGGACGAGCTGATGAAAATGGACCTTCCGAGCGGTGTTGAAGTTCGCATACATTTGTAAGTCAATCCGCTCGCTTTATTCCGCACGCTCTCTCCTGAAAGATAGGTAAGGGCAGTATTGGAATAGTAAGCCGTCTTTGGCCTTTTTGTTTTTTGTACATTCTTTCTAAACATTCTTGCCGGTAACCGCATTGCAAAACCTCCAATCCCATGTTCCTCTTTATTCGGACAAAATAATGCCTGAATAAAGGCACTATTTCACGCCTGTTCGCCTCAGACGGACCTGTCTCCGCCTGAGGCGGCCCGTCCGCCGTCGCAGCCTGCCCTCCAAAGCAGCCTGCCCGCCGACGCAGTAGTGGCGGAACATGCCCGCCACTACTACTTCGGCGGACAAGCTGCCGTTCGTTTGGCGGAGACATTTCTGATGAGCGAACGCGGCGGAGTTCCTACATTTTAAGGAATTTTGTACAATACAAATAGGGTCATCTGAAAATATTTTTTTGTTTAAGGTGAATTTATGAAAATTATATTGGCAATATTTACAGTGTTGATATTTAACCTGAATAGTTTTGCCTCCGAACCATGGCTTAACGGGAAAGTTATGGAAATTGTCGATGGAGATACTATTAAGGTTAAAATTGAAATGCAACGCGAACCGTATGCTAATACAATTTCTTATAAAGGCTTGCCGGATATGTTTACAGCTGTAAAACTTTCTTCTATAGATGCGCCAGAAGCAAAGCAAAGACAAGGTAAGTTTTCAACAAGGTTTTTAAGAAAGAAACTTTTGTTTAAAGAGGTTCGACTTATTGAAGATGGTTCCTCAACTACTCCGGGATTGATGACGGCAAGAGTTTGGTATGAAATTAAAAAGGGAGGGAAGTGGCAGAATATAAACGAAGAAATGGTTCGAGAAGGAATGGCATGGGTTGATAAGTTTACATTTGACGAAAACCTAAGAAGACTTGAAATGAAAGCAAAAGAAAAAAAGAAAGGGATATTCGCAGATGAAAATCCAATGCCCCCGTGGATATTTCGGGAAAAAAGGAATAAACTTAAACACAAGATACTATCATGGAAAGATTGTAGGTTATATGAAACATATTTATGTGTAAAATTAAGTTGTAGAGAGGCGATGCATTTGCTCAATAATTGCGCAAGAACAGATTTGGATCCAGATCGAGATGGGGTTCCCTGTGAGCGCACCGCGTGTAGTAATCAAATATCATATACAACTAACTTTGATATACAGCAAGACGATTGACCAATATTGGATAAACTTAACTAATCTTCTAAAAAACATAGAAAGTAATGGTTCTAACTAAATAACCATGAATAATAGTTATGAATTCTGTTCAATAAGCCACCCCTGATTTTAATGCTAAAAACTATTAAGATACTCTGCGGGGTTGTGACATATAATGTGCGCGGTTGCTTTTTTTCGCTGTTTATGTTAAAATAATTTTCGTGTAACCCGGCGCTATTACCTTAAATGCATAGCGTTGACCTGTGAATTCTTTGAGAGAGTTTTTATACAAAACCGCCAGGTTTTGTGAAAATCCAACTCTTTTGAAGAAAGAGGATTTTTACTTTTTGAAGGAGAATTTTTATGCTTGAAGAACCGCAAAAACATAATGAAAAAGAAATAAATGCAGGTTCACCCACGAAGGAAGAAGCCGAAAAAAGCGTTGAGACGAAAAAAGTTGAAGACGAAACGCAGAAGGAAGAAACGAAGGGTGAAAATGCCGCACCTATTTCCAATATGCCTGAGGCGTTTAAATTCGCTTTGGGGAAAAAACTTGGAATGACCCAGATTTTTGATAGAAACGGGAATCTTAATTCGGCCACGATGATAGATATCTCTTCGTGCAGGGTTGCTTATGTCAGACAACCGGAAAAGGATGGCTACACAGCTGTCGCTTTGGCTTATGGAACGTTGAAGGAGAATAATGCGAAAAAGCCGTTTTCGGGAATATGCAAAAAATACGGAATAAATCCTCCACGTTGGATAAAAGAGTTTAGAATTGGCAGGACCAATTTGACGGAGGAAGTCAGACCTGGACAAATTGTTTCGCCTGACCGGTTTCGAGAGGGAGATTACGTGAATGTTCAGGGGGTAAGCAAAGGCAAGGGATTTGCCGGTGTGATGAAAAGGCATAATTTCGGCGGAGGTCCTGCCTCTCACGGAGCTTCTGACAGGGAAAGAGCGCCAGGCTCCATATCTTCCCGAAGATCCCTTGGCAGAGTTTTGCCGGGACAGAAGATGGCGGGGCATATGGGTCAGGAAACCGTTACCATGGAAAAGTTGAGGATTTTAAAAGTCGAGGGTGATATTGTTTATGTCAATGGCAGCGTTCCGGGGACGCGGAGAAGTTTGGTCTGCATTTTGCCGACTTCCAAAGTTGTAAAAAAACCCGTCAAAACAGAGGCGAAAGGTAAAAAAAGGAAATAAAGGGTAAGGATTATGGAAACTAAACTTTTAAGCATAGACGGCACTTTGACGCAGAAGCAGGAACTTCCTGAATCCGTTTTTTCAAAAAAACCGGACATACACTTTCTTCACGAAATTGTCACTTATTATCTTTCCAACAGAAGAAGGGGAACTGCCTCCGCAAAAACAAAAAGCGAGGTAAGAGGCGGTGGAAGGAAGCCATGGAAGCAGAAACATACAGGCAGGGCCAGGCACGGTAGCATTCGTTCCCCTTTGTGGAGAAAAGGAGGGGTGGTGTTTGGACCAAGGCCCCGTTCCTGGCGTCAAAGAATGCCCGCGCGCAAAAGAAGGATTGCTTTGTGTCAGGCACTTGCTTCCAAATGCGGCGAAGAATCGCTTGTCGCTGTCAGGGAATTAAAACTTGACGAGCCTAAGTCTAAAAATATAAAAGCCTTTCTTAAAAATATTGAAATGCCTTTGCAAAGCAGGATTCTTTTTGTGGATGAGAAAATTGATAAAAATTTTGCCGTTGCCGTGCGGAACTTTAAAAATTTGTCATGTTCTGCGGTTTCTGCTCTAAACGCTTATGATGTTCTCAGGGCCGATAAGGTATTTTTAACGCCGGGAGCGGTAAAGTTATTGGCAGGTTGGCTGAAGGAGGGTTATGAGTAAATCACTTCTTGATATTATAATAGCGCCTATTTTAAGTGAGAAGAGCGTTGTTGTCAAGGACAAGGAAAACAGATATGCCTTTAAAGTGAATCCTAAAGCGAATAAAACGGAAGTCAAGAAAGCTGTGGAAAGCATTTTCAAGGTTAAGGTGGAAAAGGTGAGAACTATGAACGTGCCGGGGAAGAGGCACAGGGTCGGCAGAAATACGGGATTTCGCCCCGATTGGAAGAAGGCATTTGTCACTGTGAAAGAGGGACAGAAAATAGATTTTACCGCTTTACCGAAGTGAGGTAAATTGTTAGCGCAGAATGGGATAGAGAGGCAATTTAAAGAGAAAATAAAAAGAAGAGGTATGAAATATGCCAGTTAAAAAGTTTACTCCATATACTCCGTCAAGGAGGACCATTACGGTCAGCGATTTTTCGGAGATAACTAAATTTGCGCCCGAGAAAAATCTCGCGAAGGGATTGAGAAAAAAAGGTGGCAGGAACAATAGCGGGCGGATAATGGTCAGGCATCGGGGCGGAGGGCACAAAAGGAAATACAGAATCGTGGATTTTAAGAGGGATAAGTGTGGGATTCCGGCAAAAGTTTTCTCGATAGAATATGACCCCAACAGAAGCGCCCGTATTGCTCTGCTTCATTACGCGGACGGAGAGAAAAGATATATTCTGGCCCCGAACGGGCTTAAACTCGGAGACGAACTTGTGTCCGGGGAAAATGCGGATATAAAAGTGGGCAATGCCCTGCCTCTCAAGTCCATACCTGAGGGGACGTTTGTGCATGCCGTGGAAATGCTGCCCGGAAAGGGAGCGCAGTTTGCAAGGTCAGCCGGGGCGCAAGCGCAGCTTATGGCAAAGGAAGGAAAGTACGCTCTGATAAAAATGCCTTCGGGTGAAATAAGGAAAGTCCTGAGAGACTGCATGGCCACCATAGGTCAGGTGGGCAATACTGAGCATAATACCATAACATTGGGCAATGCCGGGAGGAAGAGACACTTGGGAATAAGACCGACTGTGCGAGGCACAGCGATGAATCCGGTTGACCATCCCCTTGGCGGGGGAAGGGGCCATTCAAAGGGGAATAACGTGCCAAGGTCACCCTGGAACCAGCCGGCTAAGGGTCTTAAGACCAGGACGCCAAACAAGATTTGGAACAGGATGATAGTGGAGGACAGGAGGAAAACGAAGTCTTCTTAAACGAGATGAAGCGCGGAAGTTTAAAAAAGGGAGTCTATATAGCGTTTATGATGTTGATGTTTTCCAATATTTATGCTGCTGTAATCAAAATGGGAAATGATGAATGGATTTTGCCCGACAACCCAACACTTTGCCTGAAAAATTCCTTCCAGATAAGTATACATTATTACAAAAGCGAGAACTGGGGAGAATTGACACTTATGTTGGATGGAAAGCATGGACAGGGCGGCGGCGTTTGGAGGGGAGGGTATTATGCCAGCATAACTCCACCTATTGCTCCTGGCAGATACAATTTCAGTGTGTCTTACGACCGACCGGGCGCTAAGAATTCATATCCGATTTCATGGGTCGCGGATTTTCGCTATTATGGAACAAATCGCTCGATTTACTTATACAATACACCATACAATACTCTGTCGTTTGGTCAAACGGCGACTGGCGTTGTGATAATCGAGGATTTGGGACAGACAAGGAAATTAGAAAAGATTGATGAAACTGACAATCAGGTGGGATTGCCGGGAGATATTAAATATTTGAAAGTCAGGGTTACCGGTGCGGGAGAAATAAGGAAGGAAAACATTCCCATAGATTTTTCAGTCTGTCTCTTATACACATCTCCGAGCCCACGAGACCTCTCTACATCTCGTATGCCGTCTTCTGCTTGAAA
>CALEIX010000113.1 GCA_937898825.1 uncultured Elusimicrobia bacterium
TAATGATACGGCGACCACCGAGATCTACACCGTCTAATTCGTCGGCAGCGTCAGATGTGTATAAGAGACAGATTAGGCACTATCTATTACGGTACAGCTTCTGTATCAAAGTCTTTAGATATATCTTTATACGCTGGCAATAAAATCAGGGCGACGGTTGTCGAAATGATAAAAATGTTTATTCCAGCGGTTCCATAGTGATTGTCAAGGAACCGGGTTTCAAGAAAGTTTCTGCGCCGCTAAAATCTCCCATGCAGCGCCTGATTGAAATGTCTGGCAAGAAGGAGAAAATTCCTCCTGTTGAGATAAAAAATCTTAACCGGAAGATCAGCATTCCGAAACTAAAAGAAAAAAAACTGAAAGCGTTTAATGTGCCCCGTGTTGGCAAGCAAGACAAGGATTTTCCGATTGAAATTTTAAAGGCATGGGTGGATTACAAGATATTTTCAGACAGCGTTACCTGGCATGGTTTTTCTTCCTCGCATAAAGTAAGCAAACTTGCTCCGGACTTCTCGAAAGAGAACGTACTGATATTGGTTTCTCTTTCGCGGATAC
Source organism: uncultured Elusimicrobia bacterium (assembly GCA_937898825.1). GTDB lineage: Bacteria > Elusimicrobiota > Elusimicrobia > Elusimicrobiales > UBA9959 > CALEIX01. The sequence goes on from CALEIX010000113.1 coordinate 556, forward strand.
CGAGCGGAGTTTTCAGCATAGTTTCGGTAGGCAAAACTGAAAAAGCGTTTGTGGTGAAATACAAGGTGAATCATTTGGTTATGAGCGAGGGGTATGAAGGTGATAGCGACTTTTACAGCGCCGCGCTTATAGAAAAGTCCAATTTACCGATAAAGCTTGTCCAACAACCTTAAAAAAACAGAAATCGAAGATTACGAAACAGGGGTTAACAGTTTTTTCCTTTTTCCGCCTAATTGCCAAAGTGCTCTTAGGGCAGCCGGTTGACGGCATGGCCTATGAATATTTAACGGCAAATTTTATTGCTTCTATCATGCCTTCTGGATTTGCTGTTCCTTTACCTGCCAGGTCAAAAGCTGTTCCGTGCCCGGGAGATGTCCTTGTAAAATCCGGACCGAAAGTCCAATGCAGAAAACCTGCAGGTCCTGCGAGAATTTTGAGAGGAAGTATGCCCTGGTCGTGATATGCTGCAATTAATCCGTCAAAATTGCCTTTAATGAGTTCAAGCCATGCTCTGTCGGATGGAAATGGACCTTTGATATAAGCGGGAAGGCGGCTTAGATTTTTTTCTTCCCGCCCGATAATGCCACTGTCTCCGGCATGGGGATTGACCGCCGCAAGACATATCTTAGGTCTTTTAACTCCCAGCATTTTCAGGGCGGCGGAAAATTGTGCGCTTTTTTTGATTACGATTTCGGTTTTGAAGTATCCAGAAACGTTTCTTAGGGGAATGTGTTCCGTTAGAAGGGCGACTCTCAGGTTTCCGCAAACAAAACACATTAAGGGTTCTTTTTTCATTGTTTTTCTGAAATAATCGGTGTGTCCTTGGTATTTTATCCCTGCGAGTTTCCACGCCTCTTTTGAAATGGGTGCCGTAACCAGAGCGTCAATCTTTTTTTTCCGGGCAAGATGCACGCCTAAATGAAAAGATTTGAAGGATAATCCGCCGCATAATTTGTTCGGGGTTTTTGCAAATCGGGGTATTTTTTTGCAGGTTATGTTAATCAGCGGCGCCAGGCGCGGCTGCCAACCCATATTTTTCATGATTTGTTCCGAGCCGATGATAATCGGCTCAAAATTCCTGCCCCTCAGCGTTTTTTTCAACGCCTTTACTATTATCTCGGGACCTATTCCCAAGGGGTCCCCCATTGTTATGCCTATTTTCTTCAATTTTGACTTTCTTCCGTAAAAATTTTTATGTCGGCTTTTTCTCTCAGTTGTTTTACAAAAGCCAGGAGTTCCTTTGTGAATTTGCTTGAAGAAAGCAGCTGAGATATATCATCTTTCACAAGGTTGTATTTTAATTTGCGCCGGGCCCTTTTTTCCTGCAACTTAATTATATGGTAACCGAATTTTGATTTTATGGGCCCGCTTATTTTGCCGACGCGCATTGAAAAGGCGTCTTTCTCAAGTTCTTCCGGGAGCATTCCCCTGTATAGGTAGCCCAGATCGCCTCCTTTTGCCGCGCTTTCCTTGTCCTGGGAGTATTTTTCAGCCAATTCCTCAAAATCTTCTCCTTTCTCAAGTCTTTTTTTGATTTCTTTTGCCTTTTCAAACGCCTTGGTTTTTTCAAGAAAAGGAGCGTCTTCCGGGGCTTTTATAAAAATGTGGCTGAGTCGGATTCTTTCATTCACGAGTTCCTTGAATTTGGCAGCAGCCGTTGTAAGCAGCTGGCTTTCTTCCTCGCTCATTTCCTTGAGTGTGGAGGTGTCGTTTTTGATGAGGTGGAGTATTTTTTGGTAATAGTTTTTTATTTCCTCTTCGGTTGGTTTCTTGACTTTGGGCGCTATCACCCTGTCTATGAGTTTTCTGCTCATTAATTGCCGCCGTATTTTTTCCCTGAACTCGCCGTATGTCATTTGCTGCTTTTCAAGTTCCCTTGAAAAGAGTTCCTCGCTCTGCGCAGAGCCCGCTTTTGCAAACCTTCCCTTGATTTCATCTATGGCGTTGTCCAGCTCCCTGTCGTAAACTTTTATTTTTCTCCTTTCCGCCTCCTGGCGAAGGAGTTCATCGTCTATCATTTGTTCCAAAACCTTTTTGTCCAATTCCTCTTTTGCTCCCGCTTTTGAGAGAAAATCTGGAAGAAATTGTTGGTATTGCGCCAGAACGCTGTTCTTGTTCTTTTCATAATCGCTGAATTTTATCGCCTGGCCGTTTACCTTGGCTATTATTTTGTTCACTACCCTGGCGTTTGCCAAACCGGTTAAAAACAGAATGAACACCAATAAATTATTTATAATCTTCATCTAATACCTCCACTTTATATTTAGTGTTGAGAGCGGCAAGGTAGGCGTTGAATTTCTTTTTTTCAAGAATCTTTTGTAT
>CALEIX010000114.1 GCA_937898825.1 uncultured Elusimicrobia bacterium
AAACTCAAAATGCAAGGTTTTTACGATATGTTAATCTAAAATCGTGCACTTTTGATTGCTTTTTGCAGATAAATTGCTGCTTTTTGCCTGCAACTTCGTCATTCGTCGCTTACATACCACTGGCGGGTATGCTTCCTCCTCATTCCTTGTTTCGGCTAAAAATCGACTAATTTCTCTTGCAAATAGACTTTTTCAATGAACCTAAATAATTTCCCTTATCAATTCTTTCTTCGGCTGGGGAATTACCTCAAACCCCACAAGGAGCCCTTTTTGAGACAAAACGGCGGAGCCCGCTTTGGCAGCGGTTTCAACCGCGGCAACGCTCCCGGTAAAACTTGCAAAAGCTTTTCCACCCAGTGCCATCGCCAGTGTTATTTCTAACAATTTCACAGATGCTGCTTTCACAGCGGCATCCGCTGCTTCTATCAGGGCTGACACTGAAAAACCTTCTATTATTCCCAGAGATTCAATCCTGTCTTCAACAACGCTTTGCCCCACCGCTTCAATGACATCGGGATGCACGTTCGGTATCAAAAAAGTGTCAATTAACGAAACCCCCGCTTTTTTTTCAGCCGCCTCGCATGACGACTTCGTCTCAGCCACCTCACCTGCTACAATAATCAAATACTTTCCCGGACAAATGGACCTTGAAATGAGCAAGCGAACCCTGGCCGCCTTGAGCATGGCATCGGCAACAAAAAATCCTTTGGCCACGCTTGAAACTTCCACACCACCTATCGCGTTATTCATTTGTTATCTCTATGTATCCTGAAGTTACTTTCGTAACTATTCCGCTTATAGACGCATGCATAGAAACCGCCAGGTTGCCTTCAGCAGGATGCGCTATCACGTCTCCTTTTGCTACACTTTGACCTTCGCTTACCACCGCTTTTGCAGGCGCGCCTATATGCTGACTCAGCATAATTTTAACATTTTGAACGGGATAATTAAATTCCACAAAGGGGGCTTGAGCATCGTATTTGAGAAGGTCGAGTTTCCTGACAAGTTTTTTGACAGGCGCCTGCCTGCCAGCCCTGAGCGGATGAACCGTGGGCGGGGTTTTAAAATCAAGCGCTGAATTTTTAATTCCAATGTTCCTTTGCGCCAGATTACGCCTGGAAATCTCGCAAACAGAAGACGGGTCTAAATTTTCCGGGCAGGAATATAAGCTGCACAAAGAACATCCGGAGCACAAAAGCGCAAACTCGCTCCTGAGTCCCTCGCCCAAACTTGAAAAAAGCAAATGTCGCATTGCCCTGTGCGGATTCAATTTATGACCAAGCAGATACCGCGGACAAAATTCAGTGCAGTAAGAACATTGATCACAGGCGGATTTGCCTACTTGCGAAACCCGCTTCTCACCCCTCGCCTTTTTAGCAATTAAGGGATGCTTTTTGGGAAGAACGATGAGCCCGGAAGAAGTCTTTGTCACCGGAAGAGAAAAATCAGTTATCACCTTTCCCATCATTGGCCCGCCGTCTATGGCGGCAAAATCCCCGCATAGCGCACCGCCGGCAAATTTTATCAATTCCGCCCATCTTATGCCGACGGGAACATTTGAAGTGAACGGTTTCCTCACAGCTCCCGTTACAGTCAGGAATTTTTCCGTTACAGGCATGTTCCCGGCAACATTTAAAAGGGTCTCCACATTGTTCACCACGACCCCCACATCAAGGGGAAGAGCTCCCATCGGAATATTCCTGCCCGTGGTGTCATACACAAGACAGAATTCATCTCCGGCAGGATAATAATCCTTAAGTTGGGATATCTCCATGTTTTTTCTTTTCTTCAAAAGATTTTTGAGGCGGGAAACAATTTTTTCATGCTTTGCCTTTATGCCTATAATCGCCTTTTCAGCAGAAATATACTCCATCATTCTCTGAACGCCGTCAAGGACTTTGTCGGGGTAAAGGGAAAGAATCGTCTGGTCCTTGCGCAAAAGAGGTTCACATTCGGCGGCGTTGACTACAAGTATTTCCGCCTTTGAAGATGCTTTAACATAAGTGGGAAAGCCGGCTCCCCCGGCTCCCACAACGCCATTTTCACGCAAAGATTCTCCTGGCATTAATTACTGAGCCCTATTTAACTGCCTGCTTGGCGGAAATGTTCTTCCTTATCGTATCGGCGAGCCGTTTTATTCCTTCCTCTATCTGCTGGTGAGACGGATAAGAAAAATTCAGGCGCATCGTGTTTTTTCCGCTCCCGTCAGCGTAGAAAGCCGAGCCAATCACATAGGCAACATTTTCGTTTACTGCCTCATTAAACATTTTATTTGCGTCCATCCACTTAGGCAATCTAACCCACAGAAAAAGCCCGCCTTCGGGCTTAACCCAGTTAACCCCCTCGGGCATATATTTCTTAAGAGCCAAAAGCATTATATCCCGCTTGATTTTGTATTCCCTGTTCACTACCTCGAGATGTTTCTTGAATTGCCCCGTCTTCAGAAATTCCGCGGCAATAAGTTGATTAAGACTGGAAGTGCACAAATCAAGCGACTGTTTCAAAGTCACAAACCTCTTTATGAAATCCTCGTGCCCAAGCATAACGCCCAGCCGCAACCCGGGGGCAAAGGTTTTGGAAAAAGTAAACAAGGATATAATATTGTGCGTTTTGAGCGTGTCCTGGTCTATCTTATATAACATTTCAGGCGCCTCTCCTTCAAAACGAATCTGCCGGTAGGGAGAGTCCTCTATAACAGCCACATCGTATTTTTCGGAAAGTTCCAGAACCCTTTCTCGTTTCTTTCGGTTCAAGGTCACCCCGCTCGGATTTTGAAAATCCGGCACAAGATAAACGAACTTATAATGCTCGTCCTGCTTTCTCAGCCATTCAAGCTTTTCCTCAAGTTCCTCCACATCCACGCCGTCATCCTGCAGGGTAACGCCGACAAAATCCGCGCCGTATGATTTAAAAACCTGAAGACCGCCCATATAGCTCGGCATCTCAACAACCACCGGGTCGGCGGCGTCTATAAAAAGCCTGCCCACCAAATCCAGCGCCTGCTGAGAAGCGGTGGTGATTATGAGATTCTCAGGTCTGGCATCTATGCCTTCATATTCCTTGAGAAACTTTATGAACTCCTCCTTAAGTTGCGGCAATCCCTCAGTAGGCCCGTACTGAAGAGCCATTCTGCCATTTTTTTCCACAACCTCTTTCGCCTTCTCGGCAACGAAATCATACGGAAAAAAATCCGGCGAAGGAAGTCCGCCGGCAAAGGAAATTACATTCGGTTTATTGGTTAACTTAAGAAGCTCCCTTATAACGGAAGTTTTGGTTCTTCTCGGAACGGTGGCGATGTTTTTGACTATATCGATCATTATTCCTCCTTCATACGGAAATCCATTATACAGAGATTTGCGAATTATATATAATTTACTGAATTAATGAATGCAATTCAAGGAAACTTTTTTCTCCAGATGAAAGGTCGGGGCAGAATCTAGTGCTCTGTCCAATAAATATTTGATAGTTTGGCAGAGTTAATTTTGGAGCGAAACAAGGCGTGAGGAATGAGCATATC
>CALEIX010000115.1 GCA_937898825.1 uncultured Elusimicrobia bacterium
CATCTATTACAATATTCATCTCGCGAAAAGCGTTTATCGGATTTCCCGGGAGTCTCTCGAGCGGGCGAAAAAGAACAGGGAAATTGTCATCGGCAGAACCATGAGCGGCAGGGCGTCCAAGTATGACAATATAAAATCAATGGCCGACATCTCAGCGCGCGTTCCGGCGGTGAATGACGCCGCGGCGAATTTGACCACTGTCATTCATTCTCTGATTACGCTGCTGGGCCTGCAGGCGGACGAAGCGGGCGGGGACATTTCTTCTTTCAAGGTGGATATAAGCAGCGATATTTTCAAAAGAGAATATTCCCGCTTAGACCACCGCCTTCTGGTAGGGCGGATGCTTAAAACTCATCCGGCGCTTGGAAAACTTGGCTCTGAAGTGGAGGCGTCCAAAATCAGAACCGATATGCTCAGGAAACTTTATTATCCCGAAATCTCCGCCTTTTTGAGCTATGCCAAAAGCGGACACGGAGATAGCGCCTTTATATCTTCCGAAAATATCGATAATTTCGGGTTGCTCGGCTTCAGCGTGAACCTGCCGATATTCGACGGCGGACTCAGAAGGGAGAATATAAATCAGGCGCGGCTTTTGAAAAACAATGCCGAACTTCAATTGAGCAAAAAGAAAAAAGAGATTGTTCTCGAACTTGAAACCGCCGTCGCCCGGTATAATGAACGCCTCAAGACTCTTGAGGCAAACAGGAAGGCAGTGAAACTCGCGGAAGAGTCGTTTGAGATGAGCAGGAATCTTTTTAAGTCCGGTTATCTTTCAATCACTGATTTGAACGACGCGGAACTGAGATTGACGAGGCAAAAAATCAGTCTTGAAAAAACCCTTGTGGATATAGAAATAATAAGAGCGGAGATTGAAAAACTTGCTGGAAGTTTAAATGAATAAGAAAAGAATTTTCGTTTATGTTCTGGTGTTCGTTTTTGCGGTTTTGATGGTGAGGATAAGGCAGAATCGGGTTATGCGCGCCAGAAAATCCGAACCAATAACTTTTTACGGGGAGTGGCGGAAACGGGGAAAGCCGATTGTTTCAAAAAAAATTTTCAGAAGGGACGCGCCCGTTTGCGAGAAAATAACGCTGAAGGCGGGTAAAGGCGGTGAATTTCACGGATATGTTCCGGGGAATATAAGGGAGAAAATCGGGGCGGGGCGCAGGGTTTGTTATGGGGCGGAAAAAGGCGAGGTGTGCGGCAGAATAATTTATGTTTCGGACAGAATATCTCTCGACGCGGGAATGTATCCGGTAAAAGCCGTTTTCAGCCGCGGATTAAAAAAGGGAGAAAGGATTGTCGCCTGCGTGGAAGTGAAGAAACTGAAAAATGTTCTTTTGGTGCCGAGAGATATAGTGGTATGGGAGGACGACGGATATTACTTGTGGAAAGTTGCGGAAGGCAGGGCCGCGAGAGCCAAAATAAGGGTCGATTTTACGGATATCGGCGCCGTAGTCAAAAAGGGGGTTAAGCCCGGCGACAGAATAATTTACGAGGGCTTTTCGAATCTTTATGAAGGCGACAGGATTTTTGAAGTCAAACCGGGGGATCTTCAATGATAGAGTTTTTCGTTAAAAAGCCCGTTACCACGATAATGTTCATTCTCGTTTTCGTAGTGCTGGGCATATATTCTTTTTCCAATATTCTGATAGAAAAAACGCCGAAAATAGATTTTCCGATGGTTACGGTGAAGATTGTTTATCCGGGCGCCACTCCCCTGGAAGTCGAGACATTGGTCGTGAAAAAGATAGAGGATGTTGTTTCGGAAATTTCGGGCATAGATAAAATTCAAAGCCGTTCCGATAATGGTTTCGGCTTTGTTTTTGTCGTATTCAATCTTGAAGAAGACGTGAATGTCAAGCTTATAGAAGTCAAGGACAAAGTCGAAAGCATAATAAACGACCTGCCAGGCGACGTTGAGAAGCCGATTATAGAGAAGTTTGACCCGTTGATAGAACCGGTTCTGGATTTAACTCTCACATCTTCTTCGGCAAATTGCAGCCTCAGGGATTTATACGAATACGCCGACAAGACGCTGAAAAACAGGTTCTTGGCCATAGACGGAGTTGCAAAGGTAGATGTTTACGGCGGAAGGGTGAGGCAAATAAATGTCTGGCTTGACCCGATGCTGATGAAGGAACATTACATAACGATAAGCGACATAACAAAAGACATAAGAGATAAGAATCTGAACGTTCCGGGCGGCGCTCTTGAAAAGGGATTTGACGCTTTAAGCGTGAGGTTTGTGGGAGAATTTCAGAGTATTGAAGATATAGCGAATCTTGTCCTGACTTCGCGCGACGGCTCCAGGTTTCATCTTAAAGACGTTGCGCGGATTGAAGACGGCTTCAAAAAAATAGAGAGCATTGCCAAATTCAACGGCAGAGAGGTTGTGGGTCTTTCTCTCAATAAAGCTTCCGACGGGAACGCGGTTAAAATTTCGGAGGAATTCAGAAAAAGAATTCAGGAGTTCAGGAAGATGCTCCCTGAGGGCATGAAACTTGAAATAGCAAGCGACAGCACAGACTTTCTGAAGAGAGAAACCCTGAATACCGAGATAAACATACTTATAGGCATTTTGCTTACTGTTTTGGTTCTTTACATGTTTACGGGAAAGTTCAAGATAACTCTTATATCGGCGGTTATAATTCCCGCTTCTCTCATTTCGGCTTTCTGGCCGATGGCCGCGTCCGGATTCTCCATAAACTTTTTAACTTTGCTGGCTATAGCCACAAGCATGGGTACGTTGATAGCCAATGCTATAGTTATTATTGAAAGCGTGCTCACGCATCTAGAAAAGGGCAAAGACTCCGTTCAGGCGGCCGTTGACGGAACAAAGGAAGTTGCCGTCGCTGTCCTTGCCGCCACCGGCACAAACCTTGTTGTTTTTATGCCCATAGCGATGATGGGCGATATAATAGGGATGTTTATGCGTTCCTTCGGGCTTACGGTCGTCTATGCTACCCTGTTTTCTTTGCTGGCTTCTTTCAGTTTGACTCCGATGATGTGCGCCGCTTTGCTCAGGGGAAAGACCAGGGAAAGCGGGTATGCTTTTTTAAGGTTTTTGCATCTTCCGCACAAAGCGGCCGTGAAATTCATAAATTTCCTGAAAGAAGAATACAACGCGGTTTTTGACATGATGTTCTCATATCCCAAACTGACGCTCCTGGTTACTTGCGCTCTTTTTCTTTCCCTTAAGTTTATTTTGCCGTATATAGACAACGAATTTATTCCAAGTTCCGACGAGGACAGACTCAAGGTGTCCATTTCCCTTCCCCAGGGTTCCACAATAGACAAAACCGGCAATGTTGTAAGCAGAGTGGAGAAAAGGATAGACAGGATTCCTGAAAAGGTGTCTTATGTTACAAAGGTAGGGGACAACGGCGTTGAAAACGCCACTATAACCATTGATTTGGTTTCCTCTTCAAAGAGAAAACGGAGCGATACGGAAATAATTAACGCTCTCATAAAGGATTTTGCCAGAGTGCCCCTGTCTCTTATACACATCTGACGC
>CALEIX010000116.1 GCA_937898825.1 uncultured Elusimicrobia bacterium
TCAAGCAGAAGACGGCATACGAGATGTAGAGAGGTCTCGTGGGCTCGGAGATGTGTATAAGAGACAGTCCATATCCTGTACTATAACGAAATGTAGTTTTTTACCATATAATTTAATTCTCATTATCACAGGTTTTAACTCTTCTACAATCTCGGCTAAAGACCCGTTTTCAATGCCTTTCAGTGATATTGAATTTAACCCCAATCTCGTTGCCGCTTTTTCCAAATGCGCCAAACTAAGAGAATGTATTTTTAAATTACCTTCCTTGTCCCTTTCTGTAACGACTTTTTCGTCCGACAAAACGTTAAAAACATCTTTCTCCGAAACATTCAAACCTAAAATATTGGCGATGGTAGCCAAAGACGCCGCGCCGCAAGAATATTCATGACTTTGCATTACCACACCCTTTTTTCTTAATTCTGTCATGCTCAATATTTTTCCCGTTTCAGAATAAATTGCGGGGACAACGCAGATCGCGCCAATTATTATAAAGAAAAAAATACTTCTTGTTTTTTTCATTGTGCCGCCATCAATTTCTTCAACACTTTTTTTATTTTGAGTTTTACTTCCGGATTATTTGTTATTCTAAAAGCTGCCTGGTAATTGGCTATAGCCATCTTGATATTTCCGGTCTTTCTCAGGCCATGTGCGAGCCCCAAATAGGCGTTTACCATGTTGCTGTCCGCGATATTTAACCTCTTGCCGATCTTGATGGCAGCGACGTAAAATCTTTTTGCCCTTGTATAATTTTTTCGCTTGAGCAAGGTTAAACCCTGCCTTTCCAAAATATATACTTGCCGTTCATCATCCGCAGAAATGGATTCCGAAGCGCTGCCGAATTCATTAAAAGCGTTTTCCCAATCACTTTGGGCTAAATAATCTTCGGCGTTTTTCATATACGCCTCATAAGTTCCCTGAGCGGGATTTATTTCCCCGTTCTTAAAATTTCCCCCACATTCTTCGCTTGGACTTTTTAGGTCAAAATTTGCAATCATATTTCGCCCTTCTTCGTCTTTTCTAATATAAGAGCGGGGCGCGGGAAAATTTTCAGTATTTACAGTATTTGGCCATCTATTATCATTGTCTTCCCCTCCAAATCTATAAGTTAATTTAATGCCGCAATTTAAAATACCTAATGTATCGGCCTCGCTAAAAATAATATATTGACGTAATTCAATACCGCCTGTGATATTTGAGTTAATATCAAAAAGCAAACCGACGCCACTATTTGCGGAAAAATATATTTTACTTTGGGCAGGGATGGAAGTATTATACGTGGTAGTATCCCAATTTCCATAATGATGTATATCAGTGCCATCAAAATATGTATCTGTGGAATTAAAGAGCGTATAAGATGCTTCGGAAATATATTTAGACATATTAAGCTTCGAAAAGCCTGGCCCAAAATCAAAATAAAAACGCAATGACTTATTCCTTGGCGTGCCAACTCGCAAATTAAGAGCTAAATTCATATTGGAAAGCCCTCCTTTATACCCATATTTTTCCCACCAGTAGTACATAGGATCAGGGAAAGAGTTTATATAATGATTAGAGAGGTTGGATGGCGGCAGGGTTCCGGAAATTGTAGTACCCTTCTTGGGCTTATACGAAAAGGAGTAGTTGCTGATAAAAACCGTTGACCAATATTTGCCCCATTGCCAGTCATATTCAAGATTTGCGCCTAAGGATGGTTTATAAAATTTCCCTTTAGTAGAAACGATCCAAGAATAATCTGGAGATATTGCTATTTCATCCGCGATAGTCCTGCCCGAGAAGGCAACCAGCAGCATCAAACAAGATATTATCACTTTCATTTTCTCCTTCTTGTTCTACCTAGATTAACAACTACTTTTCAACACTTATGCGCATTAAAAAAGAGATTGTGTTCCTTTATTACCTTGTTTGTGAATTCTTTTAACCAGGCCATTTTCGCCGAAAATTATTATCAAAAATTCATTTTTGGCAGTGGAACCAAATAGTCCTACTTTGCCCTGAGTTGACATATATGTCCAGATTTCATTACCATTCTTGTCGGTAGTAATCGCGCTGGATTTGCCCAATATCCGCTCTACATCTATTTTTGAGGATTTATTGATTTCTATTTGGGAAATTATTTGAGGATCGGTTATTTTCTCTCCCCCCCTAGTTTTATATGCATAATTGTATCCACACCCTGATAAAAGAGATAATACAACTATTATCCACATATTTTTCATTTATCCTCCTTTTACTTTTACTATATCTCCCCATATAACAATAACCCCATTTCCTTTTTTGTTTGTGGTTTTTACCACTTTGAAATTAACAACAGCGTCTCCTTCATATTCGTTTATCAATTTATTTAAGTAATTATCTAACTTCATATTTTCATTGTCTCCAACAACGAATTTTCCCGTCTTTTCATCCACCAAAGGAATCTCCTTTCTAAAACGATATATCACATCATAATCTGTTTCATCCAGCAACCTATAATTCTTACTGTAAAATCCCGCACTCATGGAAACGGGAAAATTAAGTGAACCAACATAAAATTTAATCGTCTTAGGCAAAGAAGGGCTTATTTGATTTGTAGCAACACAACCCATAAAAACCAACCCGAAGCTACCGCACAATAAATTTTTAAAAATATCGCTATTATTCTTCATAGCAACTCTTATTTGACCTGAATTAAATTTCCTTCAATCGCTCCGCTATTTATTCCCTCTGTCTTTGCTGGATGGGAATTAATGATGATAATAATCCTTACATTTTTTACGGCTTTGTGTTCATCCCCTCCTGTGGCAGATACTATGGTTTTTTCTATGTCATTCTGATAACTATATCGGGTTGACTTATAATCAAAACCTTCTGTGGCATGTTGCTCACCAGAAACATATCCACTTATCTTTCGTATTTCGTTTTTTTCTTTTTTGCCATTAGCGCTCACCACCGAACTCAATGAAACCGGGGTTAGAAGTCTTCCGGCACTTACAGAAATATCGGGACCTGTTGGATATGTGGCGCAGGAACTGCATATAAAGACAAATCCTATCAGTATCTTTTTCATTCCCCTTCCTTCTACCTTCTTCTCTTTTTATTCCTTTTGGAGGGTAGCACTTGAACAATATCCCCGGTTACTTCTACCTCGATGTGCCGCGGAGATATTATTTGAAAGGTTATAATCTTAGCAGTCCATGTTAATGGCCATAACACTATATCCGGCCATAACTTGGTTACATCGTATGACTTTACTGACAAATTGACAATGGCGTCACCGTTATATTTATCCATTAATTCATTCAGTCTATTACTCAAATCGATTTCTTTGCGCGGAAAAAACCTTGTGATGCTGTACTTGTCATATCTGTATTTGAAGTGCTTAATCACCCTGTACCTGTTTTTCGTCAGGACATTATACTTCACATCGTAAACAGATTGTGACAGAGAAACCGGAAAATCGGTTTTTTTGGCAGACAACTTTATAACCGCTTTATTTCCCATACATCCCATAAAAGTAATAGATGAAATTAATAAAATAATATTTCTCTTCATAAAGTTCCTCCAATTTATCTCCTAATTTTAATAACATTGCCAGAAATGCTAATTTCTTCTATGCGAGACAAATCATATGTAAAAATCCTTGGTTCCAATTCCATTACCGCTTCTATTTCCAAATTAGATAATGCTCTGTTATTAAGCCCGCGAGTTACACCTATCAATTCATCTCTTATATCTTTTGAACAGCTTTTTCCTTTATATGTCGTTCTTTCTGTTTGGACAAACTCTCCCCAATTTGACTGGGAAAAAGTCATATATGGATTATATACACTACTCCCAAAAGTATCTACTTTTTGGGCAGTATATTTGCCGCCTACATTTACAACCGGACCCAGCAACATCGGTACTTTTACTCCTCTGCAATTTAATTCCACCACACGCTTTGGGATCACGACACGATTAGCTGCACAGGCACTTGATAAAATCACTACCGGTAAAACGAGCCAATTTACTTGTTTCATAAAACCTCCTTGCACAACCTTTTGATTAAAAACCACATTATAACACTTATAAGTATTTATGTCAATACCACTTTTTTGTTGTGGTATCAGCGGTCAAGTTAAATTAAAATTTAGAAGATTTCACCCGAAAAGATGATTTTTATGGAGGAAAGGTGAATAAAAAAATACACATCATGGTCGGGCAAAAGATACGAGAACTTCGTGTAAAAAGGAGTTTAACCATAGAAGAACTTGCGTTTAGAGCCAATCTGCATCCAAGCTATCTGGGTGATTTGGAAAGAGGCAAAAGAAATCCTTCTTTGCGGAACATAGCCAGGATAGCCGATGCTTTAAATATTGACATTTCCGGAATTTTTCAAAATAAAAAAGATATTTACATTTCAAATCGTCAAAATGAAAAAGGATTTATTGGGGAGCGGATCGGCTTATATCTACATAAAATTTCAAAATCTCAAAACGCGGCGAATATGAAGTTGATTCTTAAAATAGTGAAAGATATCAGCGATTATCTGCTCTCGCAAAGAAAAAGTTGTCGTAAATAATCAAATCTTTTTACACGCCTAATAAATCGGAATGATTTGAACGTTGTGCCCGTAGTTTAGGTTATTCCGAATATATAAGGATAGGTGGTGAAATAACCTGACTTTTTCTCAATTAATTCTGCTCTTCTTTCAACACAATCTTTTCTTCCTCAAGTTCCCTGGAAAGGGTGGCGGGACATCGCGCCTTTAACGACTATTTCGCGAAGTATCCAGCCGCGGCTTCGTAAAACCGCGAGATTATCACGCTCATCTTTGCTTAAGTGTTTGTATTTCATATCTGCCTCTTATATTATACGGCGGATAATCTTGCCTTTGTTGCTTAGCTGTTTGAACTCGTGTTTTACAGGGGCTGTCAATAAAGTCCAATATCTTTTCTGTAATGCATTCCTTCAAATTTTACGCGCGTGGCGGCGAAATAAGCTTTTTGCCTGGCCTCATCCACAGTGTCTCCCAGAACGGTGAGATTAAGAACCCTGCCGCCGCTTGTAATCCATTTCCCCGCCTTGAATTTTGTCCCTGCATGGAAAAGCATTACCTCGCTTGAATTTTCCAGATCTTCAAGCCCGCTTATCTCTTTTTCCGTTTCGGGGTTTTCAGGATAACCCTTTGAAGCGAGAACCACAGTCAGGCAGGTTTGCTTTTTTAATTTAAGTTTCTCTTGCCTTAGGTTCCCGGAGGCGGAAGAATAGAGGAGACTCAGAAAATCATTTTCGATAAGAGGCAGAACCGCCTGAGCTTCAGGGTCGCCGAATCTTACATTGAACTCAAGCACTTTGGGACCGTTTTTGGTCAGCATAAGGCCGGCATATATAATTCCTTTATAGTCGATGTTTTCCTTTTTTATTCCAAGGGCAAATTTTTTAATAATATCTTCCTGTATTTGGTTGAACGTTTCAGTGGCGATATTTATGGGACATAGCGCTCCCATTCCGCCGGTGTTAGGCCCCTCGTTGTTGTCCATAACCCTTTTATGGTCGCGGGAAAGTGGAAGTGTGAGGACATTTTCGCCGTCTACAAAAGCCATCGCCGAGGCCTCCTCTCCAAAGAGGAATTCCTCAACTACTATTCTCTCCCCGCTTGCGCCGAACACCTTCTTTTCCATAAAATCCTCTATAGTGCGGATGGCTTCCCGCTCTTCAAAACAGATTCTTACCCCTTTGCCGGCGCATAAGCCGTCGGCCTTGATAGCGAGCGGGAACTTCATTTTTTTAATTTCCATTTTTGCCGTTGAGGGTTCGGAAAATATTCTGAAATCTGCGGTGGGAATTCCGTTTCTTTTCATAAATTCTTTCGCGAATTCCTTTGAGTATTCAAGTTTAGCTCCCTTTTTTGATGGACCGAAAACCTTTATTCCCCTGCCCGCTAAAAAATCGGTTACTCCGATTGAAAGCGGAAGTTCCGGACCCACAACAACAAGGTTTATGTTGTTGTCAAGGCAATATTTGCTTATATTTTCAAAATCGCTCATTTCTAAATCCACGCGGTCACAGATTTTTCCCATAGCATCTGAGCCTGGCAAGGCATGAAGTTTTTCAAGAGAGGAACTCTGTCTGATTTTCCAGCAAAGAGCGTGTTCCCTTCCGCCCGAACCAATGACAAGGACATTCATTTTATACCTCCGGTCTAGTGCTCTGTCAAATAAATATTTGATAGTTTGGCAGAGTTAATTTTGGAGCGAAACAAGGAATGAAGAATGAGCATACCCGCTGTGGTATGTGAACGATGAATGACGAAGTTGCAGCCCAAAAGTAACCTGCCCCTATGGGGAAAGCCATATTTGGTCAATTTCTTCGTTGCTCCTCGCATGCAGCCCCCTTTCGGGTATGCGCGCTCCTCGCGCCTTGAACTTGCCTCAAATCTGGCTTTCCAAACCATTAACTATTTATTTGACAGAGCACTATTTCCCGTAAAACACGCGTCACAGAAGCCAGTTCTTAGTCCGTTGGCGCATGCTCTGACGAGATTTTTTAAAGTTAGGTAGCGCAAACTATCTGCCCCGATGAAATTTTTAATCTTTGCGATGGACAGTTTGGCGGCGATTAATTCCTTTTTTGTAGGTGTGTCTATGCCCCACAGGCAGGGAGATATCACCGGCGGTGAAGCGATAAGCATAAAGACCTTTTTTGCACCCGCTTTTTTCAAACTTGATATTATTTTCCTGGATGTGGTCCCTCTTACAAGAGAGTCGTCTATCAGTATTATTGTTTTTCGCTTTATCACGTCCTTTATTGGTGCCAATTTCAATCTGGCGGTGAAATCCCTCATTTTCTGGTTCGGCTGTATAAAAGACCTGCCGGTGTATCTGTTGCGCATGAAAACGTTTTGCAAAGCTATGCCTGAACGCCGGGAAAATCCCAGAGCGTAAGCGGTTCCGGAATCCGGCACCCCCGCTACTATATCCGCTTTTAAATCAGGATTTTCTCCCGCAAGCAATTCGCCTATCTCGCACCGGGTTGAATGAACGGTTCTTTGACTCACCACTGTATCTGGTCTGGCAAAATACACCTGTTCGAAGATGCATTTCCTTTCCCTTCTTTTTCTGGAAAACATTCTGAATCTTATCTTGCCGCCGCTTACAACCGCCATTTCTCCCGGGGCGAGCTCACGCAAGGGTTTTCCTCCCACAGCTTCTATGGCACAGCTCTCGGACGCGAAAATGTAAGATTTTCCCACTTTTCCAAGCAGTAGCGGACGAAACCCAAAGGGGTCCCTTGCAGCGATTACCCTGCCTTTGAAAAGAAAAACAAATGAAAATGCTCCCTGTAATTTCCTTAAGTTCTTTGCGAGACTGGTTTCGATATTTCCCGCAGGGTATTTTGAGATTAAATGCGCTATTATTTCACTGTCGGAAGCGGATTGAAAAATCGCCCCCTGGTGCTGCAGCCAGCGCCACAGTTTTTTGGCATTTGTAAGATTTCCGTTGTGGGCGATTGCCATTTGCCCGAAAGACGAATTAAAAAAGAGCGGCTGGGCGTTTATTATATCGCTTGAACCTGCTGTTGAATACCTCACATGACCTATGGCATTTTCACCCTTCAAATTTTCCAGGACATTGTTTGAAAACACTTCGCTCACAAGCCCCATGCCGGTGTAATAAATGATGCCGTTAGCGTTTTCAACAGCTATACCTGCAGATTCCTGCCCCCTGTGTTGAAGGGCGAAAAGACCGAGAAAAGTAAAATGAGGCGCATTTTTATTGTTTGTTATGGCAAATATTCCACACATATCATTTTGCTCCGTTTTATTTTACGTAATCTACGGCATTTTTAAACATTCTCCAGCCCACTTCTCTTGTTTCTCCGGATTTTCTTTGGCATAAACTCTGATAAACAAGGAAATTCCTTTCGGGGTGCGGCATAAGGCCAAAACAATTCCCTTTTTCGTTGCACAGTCCCGCTATGTTTCCAGCTGAGCCGTTGGGATTGCGAATATAGGTCAAAGCATCCAGATTTTTGTTTTTTATATCAGAGAGAACCCTATTGCTGGCGACAAATTTTCCTTCGCCGTGGGCTATGGGCAGTGATATTTTCTCCGGAAGCCCTTTTGTGAAAATGCAGGCACTTTTTTTGTTAACTTGCAATTCCACATGGGCGCATATAAAGTGACCGCAGTTATTTGTAGCCAATGTTACCGTTTGCCTGGAGTTTTTATTTTCCGGAATAAATCCGCTCTTGACCAACACCTGAAAACCGTTACATATTCCGAGCAATGGACGGTTTGAATTTATGAATTTGCCGAAATCGGAGAAAAGTTTTTTAATCTTAACGCTTAAAATCTTTCCTGCCGAGATATCATCGCCGTATGAAAAACCCCCGGGTAAGACAAGTATATCGTAATCATCAATTCTTTCTTCACCCGAAAGCAGATTGTTTACATGAATAAGGCTGACATTCGCGCCGACGTATTCAAAAGCGTTTTTGGTCTCCAGTTCACAATTCGTTCCCGGTCCCCTTATTATAATCACTTTTGGTTTCATGGCAGTTCCCTGTTCCAGAACAAGAAAAGATCCTGAGTGTTTTGTCGAAGCAAAAGGCGCGAGCCGTTGCTCACGCTTATCACCGGCTCTTTTGTTGTATAACCTATCTTCGCCGCCGCTACCCCTTTCATAGAGCGGATAAAATTTTTTTCTTCCTTCTTCCTGACTTCGAGAACAATACGCGAGGAGGATTCTCCAAAGAGTCTCTCAACCTCTCCTGTTCCTCTTTCCGCCGGCATCAACCTAATGTCTATTTCAACGCCTATCCGGCCGAACCCCATTTCGGTGAGAGTCGTCAGTAAGCCGCCCTGAGAAATGTCATGAGCCGCCGCTACGCAGCCTTTTCTGATAGCTAAAAGAATTTTTTTGTAACAGGCCTGTGCCCGGCGCGGGTTTGAAGCGCTTACAAATGTATTCCCGGAAGTTTCCACTTCATTGTAGATGCTCGCTCCCATTCCCGGTTTTGTTTGACCAACTATGTACACGGGATTTCCGGGCTTTTTAAAATTTATGGTTAAAGATTTTCTTATATCCTGCACCGGGGCTATGGCGGAAATCAGGAGAGAAAGAGGAATGGATTTTTCTCTACCGCGAGCGTCTTTTGATTGATTATAAAAACTGTCCTTTCCAGATATAAAGGGTGCTTTAAAAGATAAAGAGGCCTCGAGCAATGCTTCGGCTGCAACAGCAAATGCTCCCATCATCTTTTTGTCCGAAGGGTCTCCGGCGCAGAAATTATCCATGAGAGATGCTCGTTCTATGTCGGCTCCCACGCATAAAAGATTTCTTATTGCTTCGTCCACAGCTTCTATGGCCATTTGTTTGGCATCGAGTTTTCCTATAAGTGGATTAAAGCCGTGTGAGACGGCAAAACCAAGATAATCTTTCATGTCTCCCGTAGCAGAGTGTGGCCAAATTACAACGGCATCGCATGGAGAGTCGTTTGGAGATAAAAGGGGCTTGACGACCGTTCCGCCCTGGACCTCAAAGTCATATTGCCTTATTATTGATTTGCGCGAGCAAACATTTGGGTGGCTTAAAATTTCGCGCAGGATTTCGGAATAATCCCTCCCCGGCTTTTTTGGAGGCAAGGTTTTTTGCGGCGGTTTGATATAAACGGCTGTTTTTTCAATTTTCGGAAGTTCGTGATGAAGAAAAAGCAAGTCCAGATTGAGAATCTCGCTGCCTTTAAATTTTACAATCAGTCTTTTATCATCGGTAAACTCTCCAAGGACGCAGTGTTCGCAAATTTCTTCCCTGAGAATTTCCTCGAGTCCTGGAAGTTTGTTTTTTGGAACTGAGAGGACCATTCTTTCCTGAGATTCTGAAACCCATATTTCCCATGGCTCCAGCGAAATGTCCTTCAGGGGAGCCCTTTCCAAAAAAACAACTGCCCCCAGGTCGCGAGCAAGCTCTCCTATGGCCGAGGAGAAACCTCCCGCTCCGCAGTCGGTGATGGCGGTGTAAAGATTCTCGGTTTTAGCCCGCATAAGCGCGTCCAGGACCTTTTTTTCGTTCAGGGGGTGACCTATTTGAACCGTTGAAGATGAAACATTCTCATCTAAATTGGCAGATGAAAAAGTAGCTCCGTGTATGCCGTCCCTTCCGGTTCTTCCTCCGATGACGACTATTAGGTCACCTCGTCGTATTTTTTTTCTTATTTTATCTTTCTCGATTATGCCCACCGAGCCGACGTATACCAGGGGATTGAGAGCATAACCTTCGTCGAAAAAGACCCCGCCGGCTGCGGTTGGTATTCCCATACGGTTACCGTAATCCCGCACGCCCTCTACGACTTTTGAAAAAATTCTTTTCGGCGGAAGATTGTGTTTCGCCAGCTTTATCTTTGAATCCGGGGGGGCGAAACAAAACACATCAGTATTCAACACGGGTTTTGCACCCAACCCAACGCCAAGAATGTCTCGTATAACTCCCCCTACGCCCGTTTCCGCTCCTCCGTAAGGCTCTATGGCGCAGGGATGATTATGTGTTTCCGCCTTGAATGCCGCCGCCCATTTGCTGCGCCCGGAAAGTTCCACAACGCCGGCATTGTCCTGAAATACGGAAAGGCACCATTTACGATTCAAGGTTTTTGT
>CALEIX010000117.1 GCA_937898825.1 uncultured Elusimicrobia bacterium
TTTCAAGCAGAAGACGGCATACGAGATGTAGAGAGGTCTCGTGGGCTCGGAGATGTGTATAAGAGACAGCCTCCGCATTCAATTTCAAATAGCCCCGAATTCAATAGTTTTAAAGAATCAATATTCAATATATTCGGCGAGCCGATAAAATTTGAAACTTCATTATCAACAGAATTGAAAAATATTTCCTCCGCCTTCCCGGTTCCGCGAATTTCTCCATTAATTAAAATGCCGACGCGGTCGGACATCTCTTGCGCCTCTTCAAAATTATGCGTTACATAAATAGTCGTTATTTTGAGGTTTTTCAGCAGAATCTTCAACTCCTCTCTCATATATTTTGCAGTATTAAAATCCACGCTTTTAAAAGGTTCATCCAAAAGGAGAATGCGCGGCTCTGCCGCCAAAACTCTGGCCATGGCGACTTTTTGTTTTTCTCCTCCGCTTAGTCGCGCGGGATAATAATCGGCAAATTCAGATATATTCATTGATTTAAGAATTTTTAAAACTTTTTTTTCCGGAATTGTTTTATTTGTTTTATTTTTAATCGGATAAGCGATATTTTTAAAAACGGTCATATGAGGAAAAAGGCATAAATCCTGAAAAAGATAACCCACGCCTCTTTTTTCAGTAGGCAGGTCGTCAATTGGAACGCCATTAAAAAAGACATTGCCGTCATAAGGTATTAGTCCCGCAATCGCGTTAAGCAAAGTAGTTTTTCCCGCTCCGTTTGGTCCAAGTAAAGCGAAAATCTCCCCGTCCTTTATATTGAGATTCAAGTTTTTAAGAATAAAATTTGATAAATTTTTTGTTTTTATTTCCATTTTGTCAAAACGCTCTCAATCCTTATAAAAAATCTTTCAAATATAAAAGTCATTACAGACAATACGAGAAGGCATACGATTATAATATCCATTCTTATCAAACTTTCAGCGCGCATCATAAGAGCACCTATGCCGGTCGGAATAGCCACCATTTCCGCCGCGATTATAACCCTCCATGCCATTCCCGCTTCAAGCCGAAGGCCCGTGAATATAGTCGGAAGCGCGAGGGGAAAAACGATTGTTTTCAAAATTCTTATATTTGAAGCGCCCATCGTTTTTGCCGCGAAAATATAATTTTTATCCACATTTTTGATGCCGCAAACCGTATTATAGCAAACCGGAAAAAACGAACAAATAAAAATTATCGCGATTGGAAGCGCTTCGCCTATTCCTATATATAATATTAAAATCGGTAGCCAACCAAGCGCGGGAACGGGATAAAAAACAGTTATTAAAGGGTTAAAAAGTTTGTCAATATATTTATTCCAACCCATCACGGTTCCCGTCAGTATCCCAAGCAGAGCGCCCATTGAAAATCCCGCCAATACCCTTATTATGCTTTTGGCTAAATTTTCGAACAATATTCCGTTTTTAATCAGTTCATAGAATTGCGATAAAACTTCAGTGAAAGGAGGCAGAAGCCCTTTGGATACAAAATCGCATCGCGCTGCAATTTCCCAGAGTATTAAAAGGACTATTATCGGAATGAAGCCAGGTTTAGAGTCGTTTAAACTACTTGCGCGCGAAGATTTCAGATTGTATTTCGCGGTTTTATTTTCAGATTTTGTCATACAAAATTTCTTCCGCTTTAAAGGATTTTTTAATATAGCCGAGTTTTGCCATATAATCTATCGTTGATTGAATTATTTCGGAAGAAATATTCCCCGTATAATCCATCCTGTTCATTGAACGGCTTAGAACCTTGCTGTTTATTTCAAGTTTTCCCGCTAATTTGGCGGCTTTTGCGGGAAATAGAACGCCTTTTGTTGATTGCATTTGTTTTGACACAATATTCATCGCTTGAATAGGATTGGCATTAATCCACGCGGTGGATTTTTCGGTTGCCGCGATAAGTTTTTTCGCTATATCGGGACGCTTTTTTAATAAATCATCTTTAATCACAAGGACACTTCCCTGCATCCGCGGCCAGACATCTTTTGCCGTTAGAAGCATTTTAAAACCATAATCTTCTGCCATTGTCGCCCATTGTTCCGGCAGAAAAGCGGCGTCCAGTTTTCCAGATTTGATGGCCAATATTTGTTTTGGCGGGTTCATTCTACGGATGTTTTTGAGGACTTTTGCTTTGTTTAAATGATATTTATCCATCGCTTTATGCAAAAGGACATCAACGGCGCCACCTTCCCTTACGCATCCTATATTGAGCCCCCTTTTTTGCAGGTCATTTATGTTTTTTATTTTATTGGGGTTAACCGCCAGCCCATAGCCGTATTTGTGAGTTCCTGCCAGTATTTTTATGGGAATTTGAGCATTGGCGTAAACATTAATGGCGGGAATCAGACACATATAAGCGATTTGAATATCCTCTCTGACCATTGCGGACGCCAATGCCATGCCCGTTACATAGCTTTCATAGGCGCTTAATCTCAGACCCTCTTTTTTAAACCAGCCTTTTTCACGCGCGACATAGGCGCAGGCCGCGTGATTCATAAATTCAACCGCCATGCCGATCGACTTTTCCCGCTTTGTTTGGCAGGCGGAAATCAAAATCAAAACCGCCAATAATCCCGCTATTTTTTTCATAGTATTGCTCCGTATTTAACGATTATGCTTTTTAGCGCGTATTACTGAAAAACGTGTATTTTATCCATTGGCAGAGCCGCGCTGATTTCCATGCCCTCGCGAAAAACCATTTTTTCGGCGAACGATGCGGGAATGATTAAAAACAATGCTGAAGTTGCGTGATAAACAAGTCATTCTTTGAACTATTTTCCGCTTCTCTTTTAAAAACATAATTGGCTTGTAGTTTAACATTCCCTGACGGGAAATAATTTAAACCGGCTGTAGTCCATTTGACCTCTTTGCCGTTAACGACGCTTCTATCGGGATTAAATTCTTCATATCTCGCGACGGCGGATAATTTATTTGGCATTAAAAATTTGCCGGCGGTAAAGCCAAAACCTCCGGCCTTAAGATTTGTCGCGGAATCAAAATTATATTTTCCAAGCATAAATTCGCCTTTCAAAAATAAGTCTTTTCTGCCAATTTTCAAATCTGCCTGCATCAAATTCTTAATATAAGGCAGTTGCGTAAATGCCGATTCCAGAGCGCTATCGCCGGTTCCCGTTTCGCAGAAACTTGCCGCGCCAATTCCCAACCGCAAAAAAAGATTCTTTTATTGTAAGCCGTCCGACATAAAAATACTGGTTATCGTCGTTTGCCTTATTATTTGAGCCATTACCGTTAAAAATTCCCAACTGATAACTGATTTTCCCGTCAAATATATTTCCCTCGGCCATAATGCCGATATCCCTGTAACTTGGGGGAAACAATTGCGAGAGAAACCGGTATTTATTTATCAAATCCTGTTTTGTTACCGGGGTTAAAGCTTCCGCGCTCATGGGAATCTTAAACTGTCCGATATCCACTTTAAACTGTTTTGAATGAGTATATTTCAAGACGGCGTCAAGCAAAATCGGTTGCCTTAGGGAATCGACGCGAATTGTATAATCAAAATTTTCATCCGCTTTCCCTGAAAATACAACTCTCACCCTTTTTACGGCGAAAGAATTATTTTCGGCTTTTCCCGCCAGGTATCTTGCGTGAATAAAACCGCCGATTTGAGGCGTTTTGGCGAAACAAACGACTGGGTAAAAAAACAATGCACAAACGGCAAAAATACTTTTTTTCGTCATTTTATAATCTTCTTTCTTCCGTTATAGTTTACAAAATATAACGGCATTTTGAAAAATTATTTTTTTACTAAAGTGGAACGCTTCAACCGCCCAATGGCTGTCTCTTATACACATCTGACGCTGCCGACGAATTAGACGGTGTAGATCTCGGTGGTCGCCGTATCAT
>CALEIX010000118.1 GCA_937898825.1 uncultured Elusimicrobia bacterium
GCACAAGCCGCTCCCTTTCAGCGTGCCCTGCCAGATAAATTGGGATGGAGGGGACCCGTGGGTTAGAAGTGTTTATCAAAAAGTTTTCAGGGAATCCGCTGCCATAAGAGATGAACTGGGTGATTACGATGTTTTTCCCATATGGCATGATAAAAATCGGAGCTGGGTAGGGTATATAATGGTTTCAAAAAACGGCACGGGAAAAAAAGCGGTTTTTGCCAATATTACATGGCAGGATACTTATGTGAATATGCCTCAATACAATGCTTCCTTTAATCTTTCGCCGGGGGAATACAGGGTAGTAAAAATTAAATAATCAGTTCCTTGCTAAAGTGGCTCGTGCCATTTTTTGTTATAATGTTTTTGGGAGGAAAACTTTGGTCAGGGCGAATCCTCATTTATTGGAAATAAACGCCAGGCTCTGGATAAACCGGCTGAGGAAGAAATATTCTCAGAATGTAACCTTTGCCACAATACCGGAAGAAGAACTTCTTATAATAAAGCATTTGGGCTTCGATGCTGTCTGGCTTATGGGCGTGTGGCAAACAAGTCCGGCGTCGCGGAAGAAGGCAAGAGAAATAGAAGGGATAACAGAAGCGGGAAAGAAGGCATGTATAGATTTTTCGATGGATGACATTGGCGGCTCTCCCTACGCTATTTATGATTACAAACTGGATAAAAATTTAGGCGGAGAAGGGGAGATAAGAACACTTAAAGAAAGATTTAATGCCTTGAACATAAGCTTCTTTCTGGATTTTGTCGCAAATCACTTTTCAATAGATAGTCCGCATTTAAAAGAAGACCCCGATTGTTTTGTCTTATGTGGCCCGGGAACCGCCGCTCAAAATCAAGACCTTTTTGCTTTATTGCCCGAGATGCAGAAATTTGTGGCGTACGGCAGGGACCCGAATTTTCCACCGTGGACCGACACTGCGCAGTTGAATTACTTTAATCCAAAAACAATAGACAAAATGCTGAAAATAATGAGTAGGATTTCAGAGCTATGCGACGGTTTCAGATGCGATATGGTTATGCTGACCTTACCTGATGTTTACGCCTCAACCTGGGGTTGGGTTCTGGAAAAAGAAGGCAGCGCAGATTGCGGAAGGAATCTCTGGAAGGAAGGGGTGGATGCCATTAAGAGAAAGAATCCTGATTTTATGTTTTTGGCGGAAGTTTACTGGGGACTTGAATGGCGGCTTCAACAAATGGGTTTTGACTACACTTATGACAAGATAATTTATGACAGATTAAAATTCATGTCGCCTATGGATATAAGAGGTCATTTAAGAGCGGAGAGGATTTATCAGAAGCGTTCAGCCAGATTTATAGATAATCACGACGAGGAACCCTCTGTAAGTAGTTTTGGCAGGGAGAAATCACAGGCGGCCGCTGTAGTTATAGCCACTATAAAGGGTTTACGGTTTTTTTATGATTTGCAGATTGATGGGGTTGAACGTAAGATTCCGATTCAATTGGAAAGGGGAGAGTTCGCCGTTAATATTGAGGTCAGAAAATTTTATGAAAAGCTGCTTAAAATTGTGGACCATCCTGCTTTTCATGGCGGAGAATGGCACCTTGTAGATGCTTATTCCGCTTTTCAAAATGATAAAACTTATTACAATATTTTGAGCTGGCGCTGGACGCAAAGAAGAACCCTGAAGATTGTTGTGGTGAATTATTCCAGTATTGTTTCAAGTGCTCTCCTGGATGTAAAGATTCGGTCACAAAACGACGAAATAATACTTTTTGAAGAAATGTCGGACAGGTTTATTTCATTTAAAAAAGAGGATATATCCCGGGGGCTGAAAGTTGAGAATATGCAGCCCTACTCGTTTTTGATTTATGATTTTGCTTTTTAACCGCCCTCATACACTTCTACCCCAGTCACTCCCGCATTGAGCTCAAGTTGCAACCCACGACCCAATGTGGGAGTGTATCTTGGTGTATATCAGCGCGTAGTTCGCAACCCACGACAAATACGTAGATACGTAAATATGTTGATACGATGATACGTAGATACGAGTATACGGAATGGAGTCGCTTGATATATTAGCTCGCCACGTTAGAGATACACGGGCTAAAATTTTATCTAAAAGATACTGAAAAGAGGAAAATGGCGGATGTATTTGTAAAAGGTTGTAGCTGTGGGCGTGGGCGCATATGCGCCCTATCTCTAACGGGGCAAGAGATAAATAAACGTAATGAACGCAATGAACGCTCAACGCCATGAACGCTTAACACAATAAACGCAATTAACTCTATAAACGCTCAACGCCATGAACGCTTAACGCCATGAACGCTTAACACAATAAACGCAATTAACTCTATAAACGCTCAACGCTATAAACGCTTAACGCTATGAACTCTATAAACGCTCAACGCCATGAACGCTTAACGCAATAAACGCTTAACGCAATGAACGCTTAACGCTATGAACTCAACTTCGGGAGTGTATTTTGGTTATAGAATTTTTGCTTTTCTCAGTCCCAATAAAGAAGCAGCGAAGAAAAGAAATACCGGTGAAAACCCCGCCCAGAACGGGGTGAATAATTCTACTTTTCCTGCAGCGCCGGAAATCACTGCAAAAGCCCAGAATACAAAGCCGCAAACTATAGCTATGCCCATGTCCAGCATTCTATTCGTTTTGCCAATAAGAAATGTTATGGCTATACCTATTAAAGTCATTATAATGTTTGAAAGGGGGAAAGATGCCTTGAGATATAGAAAAGTTTGCTCCCGGTGAGTTTTGCTTCCCACTTTTTTCAGAGTTTGTATGCGTTCTCTTAAGCTTGAAATATTTACCTCATCGTATTTGAGTTCTGCGAAGATTATGTTTTTTAACGGCTGGCATAATAAAAGAATCATAAAAAGCAATTAGCCAGTATGGTTTTTTCCCGGGGAATATTTTAGGGCTTGCTTTTCGTTTAGGAGAGATTGCAATCTGTATTGTTCTGAATATTATACCCGATAGGAATATGGCAAACGCAATATATACCATAGGTATAAGAATAAAATAATAGATATTACTCACATTAATCCTCTAAAATTACTTTATTAATAATTTATTTTACCTTTTTATGTAGAACTTTATGATTTCGCTGTTCTGTTCAGTTTTCAATATTTTATTACTGTTTGTTCTTGCCCAGGCAGGGAAATCCGTCAGAGCACCCGGGTCAGTGGCAATAACTTCCAGAATCTGCCCGACTTCAATTTCTTTAATGCCCTTGCTAACCTTTACTACAGGCATTGGACAGGGAAGACCTTTTAAGTCCATTGTTTTAACGGCGTTAATTTCCTCACTCATAATAATTCCTCCATTTAAATAAAAAGCTCTATCTTACTTTTTTGTGCCTCTTCCAGGAATTTAGCTACTCCACAATATTCAAGGTCAGGGTAATCTATCATTTCTTCTCGTTTAAATCCCATAAGGTTCATAGATAACTCGCATATAAATATGCGAACACATAGCTCTCCCGCCAGGTTAATCATTTCATCAACAGAAGAAACATTTTTCTTTTTCATTAATGATTTAATCATAGATATTCCGATGCCAGCCATATTCATTTTTGATAATTTAAGTCCTTTTGTTCCTTTAGGTAGCATTTTATCGAACATTCTGGAGAACATATCATCTTTTTTTACTTTTTTGTTTTTATTCCTTAGTATTGGTGTTCCCCGGAATGTGAAAAACATCATTACATCCATCCCCATTGCTACTGCACCTGTAGCGATGATAAATACTGCTATTGTTTTGTCCAGGTCGCCGCTGAATACTATCATTGATAATTTATTCTCTTTATCTGATGATAAAGATTCAATTTGTTTCTGCAATGTTTTAATCTGCTTTTCGATTTCTTCTTGGTTCATCTGTTTCTCCATTTATTATTGATTATAATGTATAATAATTAATATACGATAATTTTAATGAATAATATAATAATC
>CALEIX010000119.1 GCA_937898825.1 uncultured Elusimicrobia bacterium
GCTTACGAAAAAGAAATAGCTGCCGCATTTGTGCTATCAAATGCTCCCCCATATACACAGGAAAGTTAAACCCTGGAAACAACCGACAAATTAACTGAGGAAAAAACCCGATAATTAATACCCGGAAAAATATTGTCTTTACCTTCTATATCTGCCAAATAATTCTCATCGATATTATTCGCTTTTATTTGTTCGTAAATTTTGGTAAAGCGCTGAATATGTGAAACGAATCTTTTCGTGGAATAGCTTTTGGCGGTTCCCACCGTCATAAGAAAAGCCCAGTCCGAGGACATAGCCAAATGCACTTCCCGCGCGCATTGATTGAGCGCTCTTTTCAAGAGCCCATCTGAAACTTCAAACCTGTTAGCCAGTTCTATCATTCTCTCCACAACCTTATGCAAATGCCTGTACATCCAGTCATTTGACCCATTGAGCCATACTTCGTTGTAGCCTTTGTCGCCCCATGAAGACATTGAGGGCTGAACTATCTGGTTATCCGGGCAAAGCGAAAGGTATTCGCCTGGCGTTATTAGCTTCACAGTCTGTTGGTCATAATGAACCTTTCTGAAAAAATACTCTATAAATTCAGGTCCTTCATACCACCAGTGTCCGAAAAGTTCAGCATCATACATGGAAACGACTATGGGTTTTTTGCCCAGAAAACCGCATAAATGTTCTATCTGTCTCTGCCTGTTAAACATAAAATTTCCGGCATGCACCGCGGCAACTTCCCTTGCATCTTCGGGAATATATGGCTGTTTTTCGTTCAAGGGCACCCTTCCTGTTATTTTATGGTACTTAAATCCGATATTCCGCCTTATGCCGTCCATATGAAGATACGGACTTATGTATTCATAATCCAAATCGTATCCAATGTCTCTGTAAAATTCCCTGTACCTATAATCGCCCGGATATCCCATCTCGGCACTCCACACCTGATGGGCGCTCTCCATGTCTCTTCCGAAAGCGGCAACCCCGGACGGACAATATACCGGAGTGTAGATGCCATATCTCGGACGCGGAGTTCCGTAGATTATTCCGTGAGTTTCAAGGAAAAAATACCTTATGCCGTTAGCTTTTAGATATACGTCGTCGCCGGGATTGTAGGCACATTCGGCGAGCCAAACCCCTCTTGGTTTTCTGCCAAATTTTAAGGAATAATCGTCAACAGCAGTTTTCACCTGCGCGTAAACCGCTTCCTTCTGAATCTCAAGTGGCAGAAAACCATGTGTAGCGCAGCAGGTTATTATTTCCAGTTTGCCGAGGTCCTGAAATTTTTTAAAGCCGTCCAGTATGCGCCCACCGTAAAAATCATCGAACAATTGACGCATCCTCTTAAACTTCCGCTCATACATCAACGCAGCTGAATAGAAAGGAGTGTTCTGCGTCCGCACTACTTCCTTTTCGGAAAGTTCTATCCTCTTGTAAAGATAATTCCTGAAACGCCGCACAAGAAGTTCATCGCTCATCATGGCACAAAGCGGAGGCGTCAGAGACATGGTCACCCGAAAATCCACATTTTCCGAAACAAGTCTTTCATATATGTCAAGCAACGGCAGATACGTCTCACACATAGCCTC
>CALEIX010000120.1 GCA_937898825.1 uncultured Elusimicrobia bacterium
ATGTTAGCCAGAAATTCCGCCAATTGCCTTTGATTTTTCAGGTGCCAGGCAAGTTTGTGTTTCTTTAGAAATTCCGCGTTTTTTTCCTCCTGACCGGGAAGCGGGGAAAATACGGCTAAGGTTTTTCTCAAAGCAAGGGTTTCCGCTATAGTCACTCCGCCGGGCTTGCCTATAACGATATCCGCTGCCATGTAGTATCTGGCGGTTTCGCAAGAAAAGCCCGTTATCACAATTCTTTTTTTGTTTTGCGACTTTTTCTTTAACCTTGCGTGCAATTTTTGATTTGTGCCGCATAAGACTATTATCTGAAGTTTTTCGTGTTCGCATGCTTTTTCAAAAATATCTTCAATTGAACCCAATCCTTTAGTTCCTCCGGTAATCAAAATGCAAGGAAGAACGGGATTCAACCCCAGATTCCTTTTCGCTTGTTGGCAGCTGGTTATGCTCAAAAAATCTTTCTTTACAGGTATGCCGCTTATTCGTATTTTATTTTTGTCTATTCCTTTTTCCGTCAGTGAACGGCCCGTGTCGTTATCCGGTGCAAAATAAAGTTCAATCCCCTCCTTCGGCCAGTAATTATGAGCGTAGAAATCGGTCAGGACGACAAAGTGAGAAATATTCTTGAGTTTCCCCCTCTTTTTTGAAAGCAGTATGGAACTTAAAGCATGAGTTGAAACTGCCGCGGAAATTCCCTTTTTCAGCAGGAGTTCCTGAAGTTTGGAGGCGTAAAAAGGGGTCAGTGTGCTTTTTATCCTTTTTGCGGCATTGAATAATGAGACCTTGTCGTAAACGTAACTCCAGAGCGCTGGAGTTTTGTGAAGCACTTCCAAATAGGTTTTGGCGACAAAGGGCCCGAGTCTCGGATAAATCCCGGAAAGATTAAAAAAATACGGTTCTATTATTTCCGGCATAAAATCACATACGGCTTTTGCCGCCATCATATGCCCGGAGGGTTCATAACCGTAAATAAAAGCCACTTTTATTTTGTTAGGTGCTGTTGGTTTCATTTAAGAAAATTTTGAAAAAACGTTTTTGTTAAAATTCCCGCCAGGGGCGGAAAGAAAACAGTGGTTGCCAGCGCCGCGAGGGTAAAGCGCCATCCGAGGAAAGCCACCGTCATCGGAATTCTGTTCAGACTCCACAATCCCCAGCTTGTGACAAACGCCACCATTGTCGGCATGCTTGCTCCCGCTTTCAAGAAACCGGCAGCGAGAGGAAAAACGACGTACGGACCGCCCGGGATAAGCGCTCCTGCCGCGCTTCCCACCAAGATGCCTTTTATTCCTGATGAAGTGCCGAGCCAGCGCGCGATTATTTCTTTCGGGATTACAACCTGCATAAGGCCCGCCACGGCGAAGGCGAACAAAAGAAGCGGCAAAATCTCAAACAGGGTTTTCATGCCGGCGGACAGGCCCGCGATGTGTGAATTGTCTCCTTTATGGTGAGCGATCAAAAAAAATGTTGCGGCGACCAGCGCCATTATTATTGTGGGTATCAGCATGGAATTTTTTCTCCTCTTTTTCCTGTTTTTTGGAGTGGTCATAAAAATGAAGCGAAAATTTTCTAAATTGTAGCAATTTTGATTTAGAAATAGGCAAAGAAGGAAGTTAAAGGAGCGAAAAACGGGCGACTTAT
>CALEIX010000121.1 GCA_937898825.1 uncultured Elusimicrobia bacterium
TTTCAAGCAGAAGACGGCATACGAGATGTAGAGAGGTCTCGTGGGCTCGGAGATGTGTATAAGAGACAGGGCCTGCGCGCTTTTTTATAAAATCACTGTATTGGATTTGTTTCTTCCTTATGTGTTTTCAAACGTAAAAATAAATAAAAAAGACATTATAGAACGAGGATACGGCGGATTTTGCAGAGACTGCAAAATTTGCGTATTCCCGCAATGCGGGTTTGGAAAATGTTGAAAGATTCATATGGACGAATAATTGATTATGCCAGAATTTCGCTGACGGATAAATGCAATATGCGCTGCCGCTATTGCATGCCTGAAGAAGGCATAAGAACGCGCTCTCATGAGGAATTACTTAAATTTGAGGAAATATATTTACTGCTTGAAATTTTTAAAGAGCTTGGAATAAGGAAATTTCGTTTTACCGGCGGCGAGCCCTTTATCAGACGAAACGCGATGGATTTTTTTGAAAATCTTAATATCGGTGAATTTTACATAACTACAAACCTTTCATCGAAAAATCTAGATATAGCTCGTCTTAATAATCTAAATCTCGGCGGATTAAATGTAAGTCTGGACACTCTAAATCCTGAAAAATATAAATGGCTTACAAGAGGCTGGGACCTGGAACCGGTGATAAAAAATCTACGGAATTTACGGGTTAAAAACGTTAAATTGAACGCCGTTGTCATTAAAGATTTCAATGAAGACGAAATTAATCCTTTGATAGATTTCGCTAATGAAATAGGCGCCACCATGCGATTTATCGAAAAAATGGATTTTTTAAAAGACAATCTCAAACGTGCGCCGGTTGATAAAATCAGAAAAAATCTGATTGACAAAAACTTTATATCGGAAAAGGAAATCACGCCTAAAAGCTCGCCCGCCGTTTATCATCAACAGATTTCAGGTAAAGGAAAAGTCGGATTTATACTGCCGGTAAGCAAATCCTTTTGTGCGACCTGTAATCGTATAAGAGTAACATTTGATGGAAGAATTAAACTTTGCCTTTTCGCTGAAAAATCCGTAAACCTGCGCGATATGCTCCGGGACGGGAAAGGGAAAGATGAAATTAAAAAAATCCTGCTCCAAGCTGTTCTTGCAAAATCGCGAGCTCCAAAAATCGAATCTCAAACTGAAACGATGTCGGCCATTGGAGGATAAGCATGCGATGTAAAAAAAATGAATTGCGAATGATTGATGTCTCGCCAAAACAGAAAACTTTGCGAACAGCCATCGCCGAAGGCTTTATTGAAATTTCCCCAAAAACTCTTAAAGCCATTAAAGAAAATAAAACACCGAAAGGAGATATATTCACAAGTTCGAAACTCGCCGCCATTATGGCGGCTAAAGCGACTCCAGACGCTTTGCCTTTATGTCATCCCATAAATATCACGCATTGCGATATTAAATTTAATACTGAGAAAAAAGGTATTCGCGTTTTGAGCCTGGTAAAAACTTTTGACAGAACGGGAGCTGAAATGGAGGCGCTTTCCGCCGCCGGCACAGCTTTGCTGAATATATACGATATGCTTAAAGCGATTGATAAAAATATGAATATCACGAATGTCCGCCTTCTGAAAAAATCCGGAGG
This sequence comes from uncultured Elusimicrobia bacterium, assembly GCA_937898825.1. Classification (GTDB taxonomy): domain Bacteria; phylum Elusimicrobiota; class Elusimicrobia; order Elusimicrobiales; family UBA9959; genus CALEIX01. Next base: position 1,595 of record CALEIX010000121.1, read on the forward strand.
CAAAAGCGGAAATTATGAAAGGGAAAATTAAAGCAATTTGCGTCGCAGGAAAAAAGGGTGTTCGAAAACACCCTGTCAAGCAAGCTGAGTTAAGAAAAAATCATGGAATTGCGGGCGACGCCCACGCTGGTCCCGGACACAGACAAATATCTATTCTTGTTGACAAATCCATTGAAAAAGTTAAATTATCAGCGAACATTAAAATATCGGACGGCGACTTTGCTGAAAATATTATTATATCCGGCATTGATTTAAAACAGCTATCTGTCGGAACCAGACTTAAACTTAATGACTCTGTCATTCTTGAAATTACTCAATTCGGGAAAAAATGCCATGACAGATGCCGAATATTTGAAAAAGCCGGAGTCTGCGCGATGAGCGATGAAGGCATATTCGCCAAAGTGCTTAATGGAGGTTATCTCAATAAAGGCGATGAGATTGAGGTATTAAATGATTAAAACCGCCATATTAACCGTTTCATCCACAAGAACGAAAGACAATGATGAAAGCGGAAAAATTTTAAAAGAGAATCTTCCCCGGAATTTTCAGGTAATGGAATATGATATTGCTTTAGACGATGAAAAAGCGATAATTCAAAAATTGAAATTTTATTCCAATGTAAAAAAAGTTAATTTAATTCTAACCAATGGCGGAACCGGATTGGGCGAAAGCGATATTACTCCGGAAGCCACTCTCAAAGTGGCGGATAAACTAATACCGGGAATATCTGAATTGATTAGAAGCGAGGGAATTAAAAAAACAAAACGCGCCGCTCTGTCGCGGGGAATATCGGCCATAAGAGAAAAAACGCTTATCATAAACCTGCCGGGTTCGCCAAAGGGAGTCAAGGAATCTCTTGAAGCAATTATTGATATATTGCCACATGCGATTAAGATGATAAACGGCGGAAAGCATTAAAAAAGAAAAAACGGCAAGCCCCTGGGCAGGATTGGCGAATGGGAGAAGTCAAAGGTCGGGAACGGCAAAAGAGAAAACATTATCGCGAGACGCGGAGGTAAAGCGGGATAAGCGGGGATTTTTAAAATGAAAATTGAAACCAGAATCAGCATTATAAATAAAAAGAATGAGCCATTCATGGGAATAGGCCTGGTATGGCTTTTGCAAAGAATAGACAAATTCAAGTCAATCAATAAAGCGGCTAAAAGCATGGATATGTCTTATTCCAAGGCGCATAAAATACTGAAAAGACTTGAAAAGAATTTGGGAGAAAAAATATTGTTAAAACCTGTCTCTTATACACATCTCCGAGCCCACGAGACCTCTCTACATCTCGTATGCCGTCTTCTGCTTGAA
>CALEIX010000122.1 GCA_937898825.1 uncultured Elusimicrobia bacterium
GATACGGCGACCACCGAGATCTACACCGTCTAATTCGTCGGCAGCGTCAGATGTGTATAAGAGACAGGCGCATACGATCGTCGATGGTTTTGAGAATCCCCACCATCTCCTCACGGGTGAGCGCCTTGCCTTGCACGGCACAGGGCAGGAGAATCCCTACCGACGCTCCCAAGACAACGGTTCGACGCATCTTTAAACTCTCCTTAGCTCGCATGTCGCATCGCAATAGCGGGCCGCAGACGAGCCGCACGCAACGCGGGCCAGATGGAGGAAAGCGCCGCCGAAAGCGGAATTTTGATGGGAAACAAAACGGCCGACCTTAAAAAGAACGACCCAAGCTTGAACAAAACGAAAATAACTCTTCCTCAGCCGCAGGAGGCCGAAGTTGACAACAATGACGAAATGTATAAACAGATGCTTTTCCAGATGTTAATGCAGGTTGCCTTGGGTCCTGTGTTCGGTTCGCTGAGCCAGGTGATGACTGCAAACATGATGCAGCAAATGGGTGCGGATTCTCAAATTGGCAAGAAGACGTCATGGTCATTGCCAGAGAAAAAAGGATAAATTTAGGAGGTTTTATGAAAGCGCCGGAAAACAAAGAAGATAAAAAAGGCGGATTTTTAGCCTTTCTGTCCAGACTTTTCGGAGGCTCTTCTCCCGCGGGAAGTGCTTCTTCTCTTGGAACCGCTGCTTCGGGACTTAGCGGGCTTTTTGCGAGCAAAGCGGGAATAGTCGGCATGGTCCTTGGCGGAGCGACCATAGCCGCCGGCATCGGAGTGATATACAACTATGTCGGTCCTTCTTCAAAGCCGGTTTATTCACCCGGTTTGTTTGAGCAGGAATATTACGAATCTGAGGCGGAAAATGCCACCGCCGAAAGAATATCTTCTTCGCGAAAAGGCGATATGTCTTCCTCTTCGCTTGAGTACTTTAAACAGGAGGCGAAGAAAGAGAATCTTTTCGGAGGCGGCGAGGATAAAGAAAGCGCCGCCGCGGAGGAAGACGCCCTTGCTTCCGCTTCGGTTGAGGGTGAAGTGGAGGTTGCGGGAGATCCGGGATACGGAGCGGAAGGGGTTGCCGGAGATGTCCCCAAACTTCAAAAGGTATCGGGCTTTTCCTCAGGTTCTAAAGGCACGAGGACCAGGATACCCAGAATGCAGTCAAGAGGAGGGCTTTTCGGAGGCATAGGTTCCAAGTTTCAGAAAGTTTACAGACCGCCCGCCGGTTCTGGTGGAAAAAGTTCCTCAATGAAAGGGGCACTGGCTTCCAAAATCAACAAGTCCGCAAAATATAAGATACCGATAGGCAAGAGAGGCGGAGCTTATGGTCAGGCAAAGTTTGCCAAAAAAACTTCTAAGGCAGGCTCTATTTCTGCAAGCGAGGCCGGAGCCAAAACCACTGCCACCGAGGCGTTTGAAGGAGAAACAGGCGGCGAAGGCGATTTGGCGGCTCCATCCGGAGGAGCCGGTCTTGGCGGGGCGGGAGTCGCAGACGGGGACAAGTTGAAAGGCAACGACCCGAGTTTGAACATGAACAATTCCGAGCCTCCTCCGCCGCCTGACCCTGAAGATGATACGCCCTGGCAGGACATGGTGGATTTGGCAATGTACAGCATGCTTGCCTCTGTGGCTCTTATATTTATCACCCGGATACTTGCCAATGTCGGAAAGACGAATCCATTGGCTCTCAAGATAGCGGTAATTACGGGCTATGCTGCCATAGCGGCTGCCGCTCTCGTTATATATGCGGGCATGATGATGATGAGCAAATATGGGCAGAAATGGATGGGCATAATTTACATGATGATGGGCGCCGCGTTGATATGGCAGGCGTATCAGGCATTGGCCGGCGTAGGAAAGGCTATGTCCGGAGAGAAGGTAACAAAGGAGTTTGCCGGCAAGTTCTGGAGCAAAATTGTGCCGGGTGGTCCTGTAGGTGCGACGTAAGATTTGTGTCTTTGAGAAAGGAGAATTTTAGTTAAGAAGGAGGTCTTATGAGTGATTTACCGGAGATTAAATTTAAGAAGAAAAAAGAAAGAAAAGGTTTTCTCCCATGGCTGAGAGAAAAGTTGGGCTTGGGTCCGGCCGGCAGCATGGGACAGGCGGCCTCCAGGGCTCCAAATATGGTGAATCTCGGAAGAGCGCTTGGAACGGCAAAAATTACAGGGACGAGCACCGGCTTTCTCGGGGGTCTGCTGGCTGGTAAGGGCGCCCTGGTTGCGACTGCAGCTCTTGTG
>CALEIX010000123.1 GCA_937898825.1 uncultured Elusimicrobia bacterium
TTTCAAGCAGAAGACGGCATACGAGATGTAGAGAGGTCTCGTGGGCTCGGAGATGTGTATAAGAGACAGGACTAAATATAATGGATTTCTGTAAGCAGTTTAACGAAAGAACCAAGAAAATGGAGCAGGGAATGCCCATTCCGGTAGTTATCACTGTATATGAAGATAGAAGTTTTTCTTTTATAACGAAAATGCCGCCGATGTCAGCTCTGATTAAAAAGGTGGTGGGACTTGCCAAGGCTTCGGGAGAACCGAACAGAAACAAAGTGGGGAAACTCACTCTTGCGCAGGTTGAGGAAGTCGCCAGGCAAAAAATGGCTGACCTCAATACTAAGGACGTGAAACAGGCGATGGAAATGGTCAAAGGCACGGCGAGGAGCATGGGGATTGACGTTGTGGAATAAAGAATCAGAGGAAGCGATTATTCGCGTTAAAACCTCGGGGAGAAAAGATGGGTAAAAGACTTGAAAACCTGAAGAAAAAAATAGACCTTGAAAAGGTTTATTCGTATAAAGAAGGCGTTGAATTGATAAAGAAAGCGTCTACCGCAAGATTTGACGAGACAATCGAAGTGCACATTAAACTTGGCATTAATCCCAAGCATTCTGACCAGCAGGTCAGGGGAACAGTTGTCCTGCCTCATGGAAGCGGAAAAACAAAAAAGGTTGCCGTTATAGCCAAGGGCGAAAAAGTGAGCGAGGCCCAAAAGGCGGGCGCGGATGTCTGCGGCGGAACCGAACTCATATCCGAAATTTTGGCGGGTAAAATAAACTTTGATGTTCTAACCGTTACCCCGGATATGATGAAAGATGTGGCTAAACTTGGAAAGATTTTGGGCCCCAAGGGGCTTATGCCTAATCCCAAAAGCGGAACTGTGACTTTTGAGATAGAAAGAACCGTTAAGGAACTTAAAGCGGGACGTGTAGAGTTTAAATCCGATTCGCAGGGAATAGTTCACGTCCCTGTGGGCAGGAGTTCTTTTCCGACAGAGAACCTTGTTGATAATATAAAGGCGCTTGTGGAAGCGGTCGTTAGAAATAAGCCCCAGGCATCAAAAGGAAGTTATTTTCAGTCTATTTACATTACATCCACAATGGGACCGGGCATTAAGCTCAATTCTGAAAAAAACATGTAAACCTGAATGGAAAAGGAGGAAATGTGAGAAAGTTCAGAACATTCCTGGTTAGTGCGTTTTTTCTTGTCTTCTTTTCAATGGCTTCTTTTGCCAGCGAGGCAGAACTTATAGTACCTGACCTGACTAAGACGATATTTCTGGGCACCATTAGTGGGCATAATCTCCTTTTGTGGGGGATGCTTGTTTGCGTTCTTGGAGGATTGTTCGGAATGTGGCAGTTTATGCGGATTAGGAAACTGCCTGTCCATAAATCTATGCTCGAAATTTCTGACATCATATATGAAACCTGCAAAACTTACCTGATAACGCAGGGGAAATTTCTGGCTCTTTTGTGGGTGTTTATAGCGATTATAATTTTGGTGTATTTTGGATACCTCATGCATTTTGCTGCATTTAGAGTTTTTATCATCTTACTTTTCAGCGTGATAGGAATACTTGGCAGTTACAGTGTGGCGTGGTTTGGAATAAGAATCAATACTTATGCCAACAGCAGAACCGCTTTTGCCGCTTTGCAGGGGAAACCGTATCCTGTTATGCATATTCCCTTGAGTTCAGGAATGAGCATAGGGACCCTTCTTATATGCGTGGAACTTATAATAATGCTTTTCATCTTAATTTTTGTTCCGGGGGAATATTCAGGTCCCTGCTTCATCGGTTTTGCCATAGGGGAATCTCTTGGGGCGGCGGCTCTTAGAATCGCGGGTGGAATCTTCACTAAAATTGCGGACATAGGCTCTGATTTAATGAAAATCGTTTTCAAAATAAAGGAGGATGACGCCAGGAATCCTGGGGTCATCGCCGATTGCACGGGTGACAATGCGGGAGATTCTGTCGGTCCTACCGCCGACGGCTTTGAAACCTATGGCGTAACGGGGGTTGCTCTTATCACTTTCATACTGCTGGCCGTTCCTGACGTTGTAAATCAGGTCAAGCTTCTTGTGTGGATTTTTGTGATGCGCGTGGGAATGATATTCACCAGCATAATTTCCTATTGGCTTAACGGTGCTATATCGAAATCCATTTATGGCCAGTCCAGGAAATTTAACTTTGAAATTCCACTTACTTCACTTGTGTGGATAACCTCTGCCATTTCTATAGGTATGACATACGTTCTTTCTTACTTGATAGTTCCGGAAATAGGGGACGGAACGCTCTGGTGGAAGCTTTCAACTATAATTAGCTGCGGGACCATTGCCGGTGCCTTGATACCAGAGCTTGTAAAAGTGTTTACTTCCACGAATTCCAAGCATGTCAGGGAGGTTCTCAATGCGTCCCGTCAGGGAGGGGCGTCGCTTAATATCCTTTCGGGTTTTGTGGCTGGAAACTTTTCGGCTTACTGGATGGGAATGGCGATTATTTCTCTCATGGCTCTGGCTTACATTGTAAGCATTCACGGGGTGGGGGGCATAATGGGAAATCCGGCGATTTTTGCTTTTGGACTTGTGGCCTTCGGTTTCCTGGGAATGGGACCGGTTACCATAGCCGTCGACTCCTACGGCCCGGTCACTGATAATGCCCAGTCAGTGTATGAACTTTCAACCATTGAAACGATGTCAAATATCAAGGAAGAAATTAAAAAAGACTTTGGTTTCGAGCCTGATTTTCAAAACGGAAAGGCATATCTGGAAGAGAATGACGGCGCTGGCAATACCTTTAAGGCCACCGCCAAACCGGTTCTTATCGGGACCGCCGTAGTGGGCGCCACAACCCTTATCTTTTCTATCATTGAAGTCTTGCATAAAACCTTTCCGGGTCAAGTTGAATACGGCCTGTCCATACTCAATCCGCTTTTTCTGTTAGGGCTTATTACTGGTGGAGCCATAATATACTGGTTTACCGGAGCTTCCACTCAGGCAGTTTCGACCGGCGCCTATAGAGCAGTTGAATTTATCAAGAGAACTATTAAACTGGACAGCGGACAAAAGAGGGCGTCTATAGAGGACAGCAAGAGAGTGGTTGAAATATGCACTCAATACGCTCAAAAGGGAATGTTTAATATATTTCTCGCCATCTTTTTCTGCACCCTTGCGTTTGCCTGCCTGAATCATTTTTTCTTTATCGGATACCTCATTTCTATCGCCATATTCGGTCTCTATCAGGCAATATTTATGGCTGATGCGGGGGGCGCCTGGGACAATGCCAAAAAACTTGTTGAAACGGAACTTAACATGAAGGGAACCGAACTTCACGATGTTACTGTTGTTGGCGATACTGTTGGAGATCCGTTCAAGGATACTTCTTCTGTGGCGATGAACCCGGTTATAAAATTCACCACTCTTTTCGGTCTTCTGGCTGTTGAGCTTGCCATAACTATGAATCCTTCCTTGACCAAAGTTCTCGCCCTGGCTTTCTTCCTTCTTTCCGTAGTATTTATCTGGCGCTCTTTTTATAAAATGAGAATAATGATAGAGGAGAACAAGTAAAGATGATGAGGGGCGGCACATAAGTTTGTATGTTTTTCATTAAAAAAGTTCTTACGCCTTTTCTTATTCCTCCAGGTTGTTTTATCACCCTTTCGTTCTTTGTGGCGCTTTATTTTTTTGTCAAGAGAGAGAAAAAGAATGTTTTGGTTTTTTTGCTTCTTTCAGGTTTAATCTGGGTTGTTTCAATCAAGCCGCTTGCCGATTTTTTTATTCACCCTCTGGAATACAGGTACTTGCGTCCGGACAACTTGTCTGCAGATGTTATAATTGTTTTGGGCGGAGGTATAACGGAAAATGTGCCGGACCTTTCTTCTACTTCCTTCCTCAAAAACGACGCTCTGGCAAGATTGGTAGAAGCCTTTAGAATTTACAGGCGCACCGGCGCACCGATAATGTGCACGGGAGGTAAAGTATTTTCAGATAGGTCTGAGGCCCGGGTGGCTGCTGAGATACTAAAAGATTTTGGAGTGAAGGAAAGCGGGATTATTATTGAGGACAGGAGCCGGGATACATACGAAAACGCAAAGTATTCGTTTAAAATATGTTCTGAAAAAGGGTTTAGTGATATTGTTCTTGTGACCTCGGCTTATCACCTGCCCAGAGCGGTCATGGCTTTTGAAAAAGCGGGTTTCAAAAATATAAAGCCTTTTGGAGCGGCGTATAAAAGCACACTGAAACCTCAGTATCGCTTTTGCGATTTTTTGCCCGGACAATTGCAGGATTTTTCCAGCGCTCTAAGAGAGTATTTTGGCTTGATTTTTTATAAAATTTATTTATAGGTTCTATCCAATAAATAGTTAATGGTTTGGAAAGCCAGATTTGAGGCAAGTTCAAGGCTCGGGCGAGCGAGCATACCCGAAGGGTCTGTAAGCGAGGAGCAACGAAGAAATTGACCAAATATGGCTTTCCCTATAAGGGCAGGTTACTTTTGGGCTACAACTTCGTCATTCATCGTTCACATACCACAACAGGTATGCTTACTTTTCATTCCTTGTTTCGCTCCAAAATTAACTCTGCCAAACTATCAAATATTTATTGGACAGAGCCTTATTAGAAAATGCAAAAGGAGGAAACTTGAAATACAGAAGAGAAAGAATAAATAATCTCATTTCCGCGCCCACTGTTCGGCTTATAGGTCCGGACGGCAACATGGTGGGAATAAAACCTACGTATGAGGCGCTGAACATGGCGCGAAATGCCGGAATGGACCTTGTTGAAATAGTTCCTCAGGCAAATCCGCCGGTATGTAAAATAGTCAATTATTCCAAATTTAAGTATGAAAAGGAAAAAAGGGAGAGGGAAAACAGAAAAAAGCAAAAAAGTGCTTCTTTCAAGGAAATAAAAATACATCCGAGAATAGCCAGTCATGATCTGCAGACTAAAATTAATAGGATAAAAGATTTTTTATCCGGAAAACATAAAGTAAGAGTAAGTGTGGTGTTTCACGGAAGGGAAAACGACCATAGAGAATTGGGTTATGAGATACTGGAAAGGGTAAAGGCAGAGATGAAGGATGCCGGGAGATTGGACGGGAAAATAAATGCTGCGGGAAATACCCTGAACATTTTATTGAATCCCAAGCAATAAAACTCATTTTTTACTATAATAGTAATTTGCCGTAAGCTGCCTGCGTGGTCTTCACAGGCAGGAGGAATTTCGGGAGCGTGAGATTGATTTTCAGTCATTCAGGGAAAGGATGTTAATATGCCGAAAATGAAGAGTCACAGCGGCGCCAAAAAACGCTTTAAAAAAACAGCCTCCGGAAAATGGAAACATAGAAAAGCGGGATTACGCCATTTGCTTACTGATATGTCTGCTAAAAGAGGGAGACATTTAAGAGTAAAAAAGGTGCTGAAGAAAGCAGAAAATCAAAGCAGGGTCATAAAAGATTATCTTCCGTACGAATGAAAGTTTGAAAGAACGAATCTTTTGGACCGTCAAACATTTTAAGGAGATTTTATTATGAGAATAAACTGCAGCGTGCCAAGGCATAAGAGGAAGAAAAAGATTTTCAAACTTGCCAAGGGATACTACGGAGACAAGAAAAATCGCCTGAGGCAGGCGGTGCAGCAGGTTAAGAAATCTTTAACTACCGCTTATGTCCACAGAAAGGACAAGAAGGGCGATATGAGAAGGCTCTGGATTGCCAGAATAAACGCCGCCGTCAAGGAGGAGGGGATAAGCTATTCCAAGTTTATATACGGTCTTAAAAAAGCTGAGATAAAACTTAACAGGAAAATGCTTTCCGAGATGGCACTAAGAGATATGGATTCTTTTCGGGAATTGGTGAAACTTTCCAAGACCGCCCTGTCAGCATGAATGCCGAGGAATGGAAAAGAAGCCTTTCTGAAACAGTAGAAGGTTTTAAGTCCGCTATTGAAAAAGTAGAAATTGAAAATATAGAAGCTCTGGAAACAGAGTACCTGGGGAGAAAGGGAAGGTTAACTTTTCTTCTCAGGGAACTGAAGAATTTTTCCGTAGAGGAAAGGAAAGAACTCGGAAAAGTGGGCAATAGGGCAAAGAAAGAAATAAGCGAAAAATTGGAAGAAAAAAGGACCGACTTTGAAGCAAAATGCGCCCGGGGCGACGATAGAAAACCAGATTTTGATTTTAGTTTGGATGGGAAACCTTTTCCGAAAGGCGCCCTTCATCCAATAACAATAGTCCTTGGTAAAATTACCAAATCTCTTTTAAGGTTGGGCTTTTCCGTTGCCCAGGGCCCGTGTCTTGAAAGTGAGTTTTATAATTTTGAAGCTCTAAACATTCCGCAATATCATCCTTCAAGGGATATGCAGGATACCTTTTACATAAATTTATCCAACGGTTCAGGCATGCTTTTGAGAACGCATACTTCGCCCGTTCAAATACGGACAATGGAGAAAAGCAGGCCTCCTTTGAGAATCATTTCTCCGGGGAGAGTGTTCAGAAGAGACGCTGTCGACGCCAGCCATTCTTTCGTTTTTCACCAGATAGAGGGGCTTTACGTTGACAGAAAAGTCAGCATGGCTGATTTGAAATGGACCCTGGAAACTTTTATCAAAGACCTTTTCGGGGAAGAGCTGAGAATAAGATTTCGCCCGTCCTATTTTCCTTTTGTGGAGCCTGGTGCCGAGGTTGATATATCCTGTCTCTTTTGCGGAGGCAAGAACGCAAAATGTCCCGTTTGCAAGGGGGGCGGCTGGATAGAAATGCTCGGAGCGGGGCTTGTTCACCCCAATGTATTTAAGAATGTGGGTTATGAAGATGGCAAGTGGCAGGGCTTTGCTTTCGGGGCGGGCATAGAAAGGTTTGCTATGCTTCTTTTCGGGATAAAGGATATGAGGCTGTTTTACGAAAATGATGTAAGGGTTTTAAAACAATTTTCGGGAGTGGAGCCGTGAAAATACTTTACAGCTGGCTGCTTGATTTCATGAAAGAAAAGCCGCATATTGCGGAGGTGAGCGAAAATCTCCTGAAATTGGGTTTTCAGATTGAAAGCATGACGATAAGCGGCCCTTCGTTTAGCGGAGTTGTTACGGGAGAGGTGTTGAAGGTTGAAAAACATCCGAATGCCGACAGGCTGTCTGTATGCGTGGTGAAAACGGGGGAAAAAAAGTTCAGGGTAGTATGTGGGGCTAAAAATGTAAAAGAAGGCGCCAGGGTCCCGCTCGCCAGAGTCGGGGCGACGCTTAAGGGGGGAAAACTCCAAAAGGTCAAGATACGCGGAATTGAATCGGAGGGAATGATTTGTTCTGCCGAGGAATTGGGGTTAAAGGGTTTTGATAATAGTGGCATTTTGATTCTTCCCAAAAACACTCCTATTGGTGTTGACGCCAGGACATTGTTCGGAAAAGAGGATTATATTTTTGACATTGAGATGCTTGCCAATCAATCTTATTGTTTGTCTCATATGACTTTGGCAAGAGAATTGTGTGCTTTCTGCGGGTATTCATTCAAAAAACCTGAAATTTACGAGCACAAGGAAAAGAACGAGAATTTTGTTGAGATTCTCACAGAGGAATGCGGAAGGTACAGCGCTATCATTGTAAGGAATGTTCAGGGTATTGAAACCCCGGCGTGGATGAAAGAAAGACTCAGGGCGATGGATGTAAATCCCAAAAATAATATATTGATAGATGTATCCAATTATGTGATGTTTGAGATGGGTCAGCCGACGCATTGCTTCGATTTGGATAAATTAGAAGGCGGGAAGATAAAAGTGCGCAAGCCGCAAAAAGGTGAGGAATTACTTACTCTGGATGATGATAAGGTGGAGCTTGAAGAAAGCGCTATGATTATAGCGGATGAAAAAAAACCTGTGGCTCTTGCTGGAATAATAGGAGCAAAGGAAAGTGCTGTCACTCTGGATACGGATTCTATATTGATAGAATCAGCGCATTTTAACCGTGTTAGTGTGAGAAAAACGTCTCAGAACCTTTCTTTAAGAACCGACGCTTCCTACCGCTTTGAGAGGGGAACTGACATTGAAATGACAATGAACGCTGCTTTAAGAATAGCTCATCTTATAAAGGCGGCTCATGTCGGGGCGAAGGTGGATCTTGTTTGCGATAATTATCCCCAAAAACATAAACCCAGAAAAGTTTCCGTAGACCCTGACAGAATAAATGCCATTTTGGGAACGAACCTGAATGAGGAGGAGATTTTTAAGGCTGTTTCCGCGATAGATTCAAAGGTTAATTCTGAAAAAAAGCCCTGGATTATATCCCCCCCGAGTTACAGGGAAGACATTGAAGGTGTTCAGGATGTTGCCGAGGAAGTGGCAAGGTTCTGCGGCTACGACATAATACCTTCCATCACTGAGATGCCCACGACTAAATCTTCCTTAGGGGCAGAGTATGTTCTTTATGATTATCTGCAAAGGATGTTTGCATCCCTTGGCTTTTGCGAAGCGTATAACTACGACCTTATTTCGGAAAACGATATAAAAAACACTTTTCAGGACGCGGGCGATTTTCTGGAAATGCAGAACCCGATTTCGAGTGAATGGAGATTCTTGCGCAACTCGCTTGTTTACGGGTTGCTTAAAAATTTGAAGTATAATCTCAACAGGCAGGCGGAATCCGTGTTTTTGTTTGAGGAAGGCAACACTTATTTCTTTTCCGGCGCAAAACCCGTGGAAGATATGAGAATTGCGGGAATATGCTGGGGAGAGTTTTCGGAAGGAACTTACTGGAAAGGGGGTAGCGAGAAAGCCGATTTTCACTTACTTAAGGGCGTTTTAAATAAGGTTTTCGTGCGCTTTAACATATCCTTTGCAGCCGGCCTGGTTTTCCCGCCTTTTATGTACAAGCCGAATTCTGCGAACGTGCTTTTTTTGGGAAAAGAGGTCGGTTATGTGGGACAGGTGAATTTGAATACTTTGACAAACTATTTGATTAAAGAAAAGGATGTTTACTACTTTGAGGTTTCTCTTGGAAAGGTGCTTTCACTTTTTCCCAGGGAAGGCGTTGAGAATATGAAAATTCGTTTTTCACCAGTTTCCGCAATGCCTTCGGTAAAGAGAGACTTATCCATTGTATTGAAAGAGGATATTGAATGGGAAAAAGTCAAAGAAACCGCTCTGCGTTCTACTCTGGATATTCATCGGATGGAAATCATTGATGTTTATAAGGGCAAAAATATAAGCAGGGGGTTCAAAAGCATTACAATGCGATTCACTTTCTCTTCGCTGCAAAAAACCTTCACCGACGAAGAGGTCAATGAAAAGGTAAATGACATTTTTTCTTCTCTCAGCAGAAAACTTGGGGCAAGGCTGAGAGAATAAAAACAACTGTTTCTAAGATAACCACCCGTTTTTATTATAATTGTATTTATGCAGGAGAAACTCAAAAGGCTTGACAAACTTCTTTCCATTCTCGTTTCGGAGGTCAAAAAGCTTAAACAGGAAAACGTTCTTTTAAAAAAGCAGGTAGAAGCCATGGAGAAAGAGAATGAAAAGCTGCGACGAGGCACGATAAAATTAAGAGAATTTGAAGAGTGGCGCAGAATGGTAAAGAAGAGAATATCAAAAATATGCCTGAGAATAGACAAGATTACCGATTTAGAGGATAATTTATTTTCAGATTATGAAACATAGAAACGAAACGAAGGTAACGGTGCGCGGACGCAAGTTACAGGTGGCGATAGAAGGGCTTACGGACATAGAAATAGCGACTCTGGCGGGTCAACTTGACAAAAAGATATCTTTGCTGGAAGCAAGGACGCATATTGTGGATTCATCGAAGCTGGCCCTGTATGCCGCGCTGGATTATGCGGCGCAATTATATAGCTTCAAACAAAAGTTTGTCGACGAGGACACAGCTGCTAAAAATAGATTGGACAGTATGATCAAAAAAGTCGAGAACGCTATTAACGACGAAGATTTATTTTAAGGCGACATGAAAGAGTTTTTCCTAAAGAATGATGCTGATGCTCCTCTTTCAGCCAGGCTTTTTCCCAGGAGATTTGAAGATTTTGCCGGTCAGCGGCATCTGCTGTCCGATGGCAAGATGCTTAGAAGGGTGATAGAGGCGGACAAAATGAGTTCCGCCATATTTTATGGTCCTCCCGGATGCGGAAAGACGGCTCTTGCCAAATTTCTGTCTCTTATACACATCTGACGCTGCCGACGAATTAGACGGTGTAGATCTCGGTGGTCGCCGTATCATT
>CALEIX010000124.1 GCA_937898825.1 uncultured Elusimicrobia bacterium
GATGTGTATAAGAGACAGCCGTAATAAGGTTCGGCCATATTTCCGTTTCCATTATAAAAAGCACCGAAGGCTTGAAATGTTCCAGAAATTTTCGCAGGGCCCGGGGAAAATCAAGGGGTGAGAGAAAAGCCAGGTCAGTTATTTTTTCTGCTTCCGCTTTCCCGCTTTTGGTGGTAGTCGTAATCAAAATTTTTGCGGACGACCTTTTTTTCAGCTCGTCAATGAAAAATTTCAGCGCCTTCACTTCTCCTATGGAAGAAGCGTGAATCCAGATGCATTTTTCCGCTTTGGGATATGCTACTGAGGCAAATCTTTCCGGCAGCTCTGCCTTTAGAGTTTTGAGGAGTTTTCGTCTTGGAGAAAGAAAGAAAACCAGAAGGTAGGCAATTCCTATCAGGGGAGCTAAAAGGTTGTAGATAAAAAGAAGCGCTCTGCCCATTTTATCCTTTTTCAAGTTCCGCGAAAGATTCCTCACAGAGACGGTTCATTTTAATTTCAAGGCTTAGCGCTTTTTCACTTATATTGTCTTGCTCGGACACATGCAGGGGGTTGCCATATTTTATGACTATTTTTGACAGTGGAAAGGGGAGTTCAAATCTATCCCAGGACCCAAATTGGATTTTTCCACGAACGGCGCTGCCTATGGGAATTATCGGCAATTGAGTTTTTTTGGCAAGATAGATTATCCCGGGCTGCACTTTATTTCTTGGCCCTCTTGGCCCGTCCGGGGTTATAGCAAGGGAATGACCGCTTTTGGCGTATTTTATCATTTCAAGAACGCTGCGCAGCGCCCTTTTGGATGAAGAGCCCCTGACTGGGAGGAAACCGAATTTTTCAAGAACTCTGGCAATATATTCTCCGTCTTTACTTTTGCTAACCAGAGTGGCGATATTCAAATTTTTGTGGACAAATATCATTTGCAGCATTTGTGAATGCCACGTAGCGAAGATGCATTTTTCCTTTCCCGCAAGATATTTTTCTGGAAAAAAGTCGCCGCTTATTTTTATTTTTGCCGTTTTACCCATGAGATTCAGGTAAGCGCATCCGGCGATGGCGCCTATTTTATGCGACAGGGAGTTGTTGTAAATATTAGTTTCATTTCGGGGCATTTTTTCTTTTTTTCGGTGTCCAGGGAAAAAGAACGATTGCCGTATATTTTGGAAATATTTGACCATTTTCGCCAAAGGTGACGGCTATTTTTTCTACGAGAAAATCGCTTTTTACTTTCATTATAAATTCTGGCGGCGCCGCGCACTTCCCGTTTTCGCACAGGGAAAGCGGCTCCCCCAAAGTAAAACCTTCCTGGCAAGCGTCTGAGAGTGCAAGGTCCTTTACCAGATTGATGGAGGTCTTGAGAAAAACCTCGGCGCATATTTTTGTTAGATTTTTGTGTGCTTCATCCGCCTCTTCCTCTTTCGTCTCTATCATTTTCCCAATTGTCACCACGGATAATGTGCAGGGAACGGGTTTCGGCAGATATTTTTCCAATTCCGTGTATTTGTCGGATTTGAAACTGTCGTAAATTGTAGACGGCAGTATGTAGGAAGCGGAATTCAAGACGAAACTTTTAATCTGCTGCCCGTCAGATAGGGAAAGTTTTTCAAGGTTTATACCAGCTTTTTTAGCTTTTCTGCCAATCTCGTGAGCGTATATGGGGATTTTGAAATTTTTTATTTTGCGCATAAAACAACTTTATCTTCGCTTTGACCACTGATAGACCATGGGAGAGGCGATAGCAATAGTTGAATATGTTCCTGAAATGTTGCCGATGAGTATGGCGAAAGCGAAACTGTTTATAACTGTGCCGCCGAAGATGAAAAGGCACAGCGCCGCTATGAAGACCGTTACGCTTGTTATGATTGTTCTTGAAAGGTTTTCGTTTATACTCAGGTTTATAAGTTGTCCGAGCCGCATTTTGGGAAACTTTTTCAGATTTTCACGCATTCTGTCAAAAATGACTATGGTATCGTTGATGGAATATCCCGCTATTGTGAGCAAAGCCGCTATTATGACCAGGTCTATTTCTCTTCCAGTGATTGACAGGGCTCCGATTGTTATGAAAACGTCATGTGCCAGAGCCAGAACACCTGCTGTGCCCCAGACGGGGTTTGCAAACCTGAAAGCAATATAAAGTATGATTCCGAAGAGGGAGAGTATTATAGCGAAAATAGCCTTTTTGGTTAATTCTCTGCCTACTACCGGTCCCACGAAGTCCCTTTTCTCCTCTATGAATTTATTGTGCAGATTGCTGGTGAGAGCGGAAATTATTTTATTTGCGATTTCGTTGACATTTTCCTGTTCACCCTTTACCTTGAAGGCGAAACTATTCCCTTCGTATTCGTGAATCATAGGTTCCAGTTCCACTTTCTTCATTATTTTTCTGAGTTCCGTTATTTTAACTGCCTTTTCAAACTTTATCTGCAAAAGAGTTCCGCCGGTAAAATCAAGCCCCAGATTTATTCCCTTTACTGCTATGGAAATGCTCCCGATCAAAATGAGAACGGCGGAAATTACGAAGTAATAATAACGCTTGCCTATAAAATCAATATTGGTTTTTTTAATGATGCGCATCATATGCTGATCTCCTTTGGGTTTGAAGTGAGCCAGAATTCATAAATAACTCTTGTAACGAAAACGGAAGTAAACACACCGATTAACAGTCCTATAGTGAGGGTGAGCGCGAAGCCTTTCACCGGACCTGAGCCGAACTGGAAAAGAAAAATACCTGCTATCCATGTGGTCACGTTAGAATCGAAAATGGCGCTCCATGCCTTTTCATAAGCGGTTGGAATTACCATTGCGACCGGTTTGCCAAGATCAATCTCCTCCCTCATTCTCTCAAGAATAAGAACGTTGGCGTCTATGGCCATGGCTAAACTGAGTATTATTCCGGCTATGCCCGGCAGAGTCAACGTGGCTGCAAAATAACTCATTGCCGCGGCGAGGAAAACGAAGTTTAAAAACAAGGCTATATCCGCCAGCAAACCGCCCGCTTTGTAGTAAATCAGCATAAACAATACTACGAATATGAATCCTAACAGGGCCGAGGAAAGCCCTTTTTTGATAGAGTCTTTTCCAAGGGTTGGGCCGACGACTCTTTTTTCGATTATTTTTACCGGGGCGGGCAAGGCGCCAGCTCTCAGGACAATTGCCAGGTTTCTGGCTTCTTCAAGAGTAAAGCTCCCTTCTATTACTCCGTTTCCTCCGGATATTCTGCTTTTTATCACCGGAGCGGAACGCACAACCCCGTCAAGAACTATAGCCAGTCTTTTTCCAATATGTGCGCCTGTGAATTTTGAAAAAATTTTGCCGCCCTTTTTGTTAAAAGTAAAACCCACGCTTGGATAACCGAATTGGTTATCTGTCTGCACTCTTGCGTTTTCAAGGTACGCCCCCGTCAGCGTTACGGTGCTGGAAAGCACATAGTATTCAGGCGAACCGCTCTCGGATTTGCCTTTGAACAAACTTGAGCCCTCTGGAAGGATCTTTTTTATTTCGGGTTTCAGGCTGCCGCTGCCTTCAAATGGCGGCTCTTCCATGTCATAAATTTTTTCCAGAACCTTTTGCGCCTCTTCGCTTTCATCCAGAAGGCGAAATTCAAGCATTGCTGTTTTTCCGATAAGATTTTCAGCCTGCTCAGTATCCGAAATTCCTGGAAGGTCCACGGAAATCCATCTCTCGCCCTGCCGCGATATGGGCGTTTCGCCGACGCCGTACTGGTCTATTCTGTTGCGGATAATTTCTATCGCTCTTGATATCGCGTCGTTTAATTTTTCTTTTCTCTCGAGTTTTTCGACTTCAAGTTCCAGAAGCAGGTGGGTTCCGCCTTTCAAGTCCAGACCCAGATTAAGTATTCTTTTTGGGCGCATGCCGGTCGCCTCGGATTTTTTTTGCTCCGAGGAGGTTTTACTATACCATTGAATTGTGGGGTATACGAGCCAGACTGATACTATTAAAAGGCCGAGCACGACCGCCAATTTAAATTGAAGTTTATTCATATTTTTTCTCCAGTCAATTCAATTTGCTTTCGTCATTTCCGTATTCACCAGGTTCTGAACCGCCGAGCGAAGCATCTTAACTTTTACATTTTCCGAAATTTTCACTTCTATCTCCTCTCCGCTTATGTAAGTTATAATTCCAAAAATACCGGATATCGTTACTACTTTATCTCCCACTTTAAGATTGCTCAGCATTTTTTTTCTTTCCTTCATTTGCTTTTGTTGCGGCATTATGAGCAGCACATAAAAAATCAAAATCATTACAAGGAATGGGAAAAGATTGGCAATTGTCATTTTTAAATTCATTCGTCTTCCTCCTTATTTTGCCTGACAGGCGACACGCCTTTCAAGTTATTTAAAGTTCTTTGAAAAACCCTAACAGCTATTATTTTGTCAATGATAATTTTATTAAAAATCACAAAAAACTCAAACTCAAAATGCAAGGTTTCTACAATATGTTAATCTAAAATCGTGCACTTTTGATTGCTTTTTGCAGATAAATTGCTACCCAAGTCACTCCTACCCCAGCCACTCCCGCATTGAACGCGAGTTCGCAACCCACGACCCAATGCGGGAGTGTGCTCTGGTGTATATCAGCGCGAGTTTGCTCCCACGACCCAATGCGGGAGTGGTTTATGGTCGTCATTCGTCGCTTACATACCACAGGCGGTATACTCCCTCCTCATTCCTTGTTTCGGCTAAAAATCTGCTAATTTCTCTTACAAATAGACTTTTTCAGTGAACCCTGTTTCCGCGAACATAAATCCAACACAAAAAACTGCTCATTTTAAGGAAATCTTAAAGGTGGGACTGAAAAAAATACGCCAAACCCAAAAAGGAAAAGAATCCAACAATGTCGGTTATAGTGGTCAGGAATATCCCCGAAGCGTGAGCGGGATCATATCCCATTTTCTTCATCGCAAGAGGAATAAATGCTCCGAACATGCCTGCTGCAATCATATTTATTATCATTGCCATTCCCACTATCACTCCAAGAAAGGCGCTTCCCTTCCATACCCACGCTACAAGAGCGGTAACTACTCCGATTAAGACCCCGCTGACCGTATTGGCTGCTGTCTCGGAAATCACTGCCTTGACCGCGGTTTTCGGCTTCACTTCCCTCATTACCAGCGCTCTTATTACCACAGAAAGGGATTGTGTGCCGGCATTGCCGCCCTGCCCCGCTATTATCGGGAGAAAAACCGCCAGGACCACTATGCGACTTATCAAATCTTCAAAAAAAGCCACCACCGCGCCGGCCATAAAAGCTGTCACCAAATTTATGTAAAGCCACGGAAGCCTTTTTTTAACCTTGAAAAAAAGAGGTGAATAAACCCGTTCCTCAGCGCTGGCGCCGAACAATATCTGTATATCCTCGCTTGCTTCCTCTTCGGTGGATTCTATGAGACCTTTCGTATTTACAACCCCTATAAGTTTGCCTTCATCGTTGACAACCGGTATGGCAAGATAGTGTTTTTCAGTGAAGATATTTATCAACTGTTCTCTGTCCGTGAAAGGTGAAACCTTAATTACATCTTTTTTCATGATTTCTTCCACGCTTTGAGTCAAACCTGCCAGGACGAGATCGCGCATGTTCAATACACCCAGAAGATTGTTTTTGTAATCCACAACATAGCAATAACTTGTGGGAACCCGCTTTTTGGCGAAATTTCTCAACTGGGATATAACTTCCCGAACCTTCATGTCCTTTCTGAAGGCTATAAATTCCGGCTGCATGAGCCTGCCAGCGCTTTCATTCGGATAATTCAGTATTTCCGCTATTTTGGATGCAAGTTGCGGATTTAATGTTTTCAGCAGTTCCCGGCTATTTTCACCGGAGAAGCATCTGAAAATGTTGGCAGTCTGCTCATGACTGACTTTTTCAAAAATAGAGCTTATATATTCAATATTGAACTTCCCTAATATTTCAGCGCCTATTTTCGGCTGCACTTCATCAAAAATCTTTACAGCGGAAGAGAAAGGAAGAGACTTTACAACATTAACTGCGTCTTGCGTGGAAAGAGATTCTATAGACTTTATTGCCTTTTCCGGCGACGCCTCAATCATCTGACTTATAAATCTGAAAATGGACTCTTCTTGCGACATAGGGATATTCTATAAATACAGCGAAAAACATACAATAGCACCCTGCCGTTGTTTAAGGCAAAAACATTATAGGTCTATGGTCCTATAGGTGTATAGGTCCTTTATCCCTTGATAATAGTCAAATATATTTTACGCTTTAATATGCGCAGTTCCCACCCCGAATCGCCTTCAAAAAAGGAGGAAGTATGCTGAAAAAGATAATAATGCCCATGCTGACGTTTGTGTTCCTGACCGCTGCTCTCTCAGCCTCTCAAAAGATAGTAACCTTTGAATCATCTCTTACAGACAAGGAAGAAAAAATTCTTGAAATCAAAAAACTCGGCGGAAATCCTTTAAAAGATTTGTGGCTTATAAACGCCATAACCGCCACTTTTCCGGACGACATTAAGGATTCAAAAATATACTCTCTCAAAGGGGTTATCCGGGTCGAAGACGACAAGTACCAGAACTGGCTCTTGAACGAAGAAAATCTTAGCGTTAAAAACCTGCCGACTGTTGGTGAGATGATAGAAACCGTCAAGGAAGAAAGTACCATAGAAACCCCTCAGGCGCAAAATGCCGTCAAAACAAAATCCGACAAAGAAGTGCCCTGGGGCGTAGAGCGGGTCAATGCTCCGGCAGCATGGGATTTCAACCAGGCAAACGGCGTTAAAGTCGCCGTTGTGGACACGGGGGTGGATTATACGCACCCCGACCTTGCGGAGAATTACGTGGACGGCTACAATGCCACCGATCCCTCGTCTCCCCAAATAGACGACCACGGTCATGGAACTCACGTGGCGGGAACCATTGGCGCAATCAAAAATGGAGAAGGAGTGGTGGGCGTTGGGCCGAAAGTTAAAATATACGGAGTAAAAGTTCTGAGCGCAAGCGGGAGCGGCTCATATTCCGATGTCATGGACGGCATTCAGTGGGCGGTGAAAAATAAAATGCAAGTAATAAATATGAGTCTTGGCGGAAGGTCAACTATAGAATCTTTTCACGAAGTGATTAAAAAGGCAAAAGAAGCGGGAGTTACGATTGTGTGCGCGGCCGGGAACGATTCTGGCGCGGTTAATTATCCGGCAAAATATCCAGAAACCATAGCCGTGTCGGCCGGGACATCCTCCAACGGCATTGCTTATTTTTCAAGCCGCGGTCCGGAAATAGACTTCATAGCCCCTGGAGTAAGTATATATTCCTGTCTCTTATACACATCTGACGCTGCCGACGAATTAGACGGTGTAGATCTCGGTGGTCGC
>CALEIX010000125.1 GCA_937898825.1 uncultured Elusimicrobia bacterium
CGGCGACCACCGAGATCTACACCGTCTAATTCGTCGGCAGCGTCAGATGTGTATAAGAGACAGCATAGCCCCTGGAGTAAGTATATATTCAACTTATAAGGGCGGCAAATACAAGAAGATGAGCGGAACATCAATGGCATGCCCTCATGTGGCGGGTTTAGCCGCCATGGCCGCAGCCGCGGGAAATGACACGCCGGATAAAGTTAAGGAATCTTTGAAAAAAGCCGCAAGGGATTTGGGGCTTGCCCCTGAAAAACAGGGTTTTGGTTTGATAGACGCCGCAAAGATTAAATAGTACCTTCTTAGTCAAAAACCTCCGCCTTATCAAAGGCGGAGGTTTTTTTATTCCGCTTCCTTCAATCCTGTGCTCTTTCACATTTTACCATCTATATCCCTCCCCGATAAGCTCGTTGACTCTGTCCTTAACTATCTCTTTTTTATGAGCTCTCCTGTCTGAAAGTTTTTTCCTCATCTCTTTCAAATGTTTTTCCATCATTTGAATTTTTGCCTTACGCCCCTTTTCCCTTAATTCAAAGAGCTTACTTACCTTTCCAAAGAGTTTCTTCCTGATTGAATCCCTTTCAGGTTTAGGAGATTTCTTGTACTTATTCGCTAATATTCTTGTCTCATATTCAAGCTTTACCCCTTCAACCACGTCCTTTTCCAGGGAGGGGTCGTCTGAAAACCTTGCTCCCTTCAAAAGGTGCGCTGAACTCTTTATGAGAAATCTATACTGGCGCGGATTTTTCGCCCGGAGTCTTTTAAGTGTTCTGAAGAAATCAATGTCGTTCTTTTTTATTACCTCCAGAGTCTCTGCTTCCACGGACTTGACTCTTTTGGCGAGTCTTTTTTTAATCATTCTTTTTCTATACTTCAACTTGCGGTGTTCAGGACCTTCGCGCTCAATTTCTTCACGTTCCTTTCTCCAGCTGCGCTCTCCCCCCAGGCGCTTTCTCATCATTCTTCTTCTCATCTCTTTGCCGTGAGGTCCCATCATCTCTCCTCCGGCAGGCTCGGCGAATTCTATTTCATCATTTATTTCTTCGTCTTCCTGGGCTCTTATCGTCGCAAGCGGCGCAGTCATTAAAAGAAGACTCAGAACAAGCGTCATTACTCTGTTCATAACAACCTCCCTTTACCATTAGTTTTAACTTCCTCTGCTATCTCCGAAAATTCCTCCATGTAATCCCCCAAAAAAGATTCCTGCTCTTCATACATGGCATACTCAAGACTTTCAATATCGGCGTCAATTGGAGAATCCCAGCTGTAAATATGGGGTTTATATCCAAAATCCAGAAAAGCAAAAAATACCAGAACCGAGAAAGACAACGCCAACAATGCTTTCCGCCAGTCGGAAAAGACATATTTCAGCCAATTCTGGCTTGTCTGGTCGCAAATCCTGCGCGCATGGTTCATAACACTTTCCACGATACAACGAGGAGGTTCCAATGCAAGAAATCTCAATCTCTCGTTTGAAAACTTGAGGGCAGACACCGTCTGGCGGCAAATCTCGCATTTCTCCAAATGCTTTTCGTATTCAATTCTCGCTTCATTTCCCAACTCGCCGTAAAAGTAAGGCGCAGCCTTAAAGGAAAGTTCGCATCTCATTATAAAAAGCCCTCCATTTCTTTTCGCATTTTTTCCATCCCTCTCGACATTCTGGCTAAAGCGGTGCCGATGGGAATATTCAAAATTTCGCTTATCTCCCTGAAGTTTAAGCCTGAATAACACCTGAGGCAAAAAATCTCCTTCTGTTCATACGAAAGCTTTCCAAGCGCCGCTTCAATGGTCCTGGAAATCTCGTTTTTTTCCATAACCTCTTCCGGCGAATCCTTTTTATCCGCCAATTTTTCCGAATATGAAAACTGCCCCTCTTCTTTAGAATCGAGGGAAACCTCTCTCCCTTTGTTTTTTCTGTGCCAATCCAGCGCAGCATTTCGTGCTATGGAAAAAAGCCAATGGGAAAATTTGCCTTTACTTGTGTAAGAGGAGGCTTTTTCAAGAACCTTAATGAATACTTCCTGAAATATATCATCCGCCGCACGCCGACCGGTCATTCTAACAATGTAATTGTAAATCGGACCTTTGTATTTATTCATAATTTCTCCGAAGGCGTCCACATTTCCGTTTTTATACGCCCGGAAAAGATCTTCATCGCTCATCCTCTCTCCTTATATAACGCAACCTCCCCTCTTTTTATTGCATCCCAAGTGAAATTATATTATAAAATTTTAATCCCTGCAGTTCAGCAGGAGGCAAATTTAAGAACGCAAGTAGTGTACAGGGGAGATGGCAAAACAGCAAGTCCCAGGTATTATAGGAAAATCAACACCCCGCAGGTAACTGCGCATTTTCCCGATGCTTCTGCTTTCTTTGACCCCATTATATTTCCATTGTTCATAATTTTATAGGATATATATGCCATGAACAGAAAAATTTGCGCTATGTTGTTTGTTTTTTCAATCGCCTCCTCCGCCTTATCCGCCTCAGCCGACAGAGCTTATAAATATTATCTTGACGGGTTCCTGACCAGAGCGGCAGAGGAGTATTTGATGAATTACCGTCTCTCTCCCGGCTCCATAAAACCTCTTCTCAATGCTGCCATCATTTATAAGCAAATGGGAAAGTATAACAAGACAGAAAACCTTCTCGAAAAAGCGCTCATTGCCTGGCCCAAAAATACCGACGTTTTATGCGAACTCGGCTGGATCAAATTTCACCTTGCAAAATACCGGGAAGCCGCAAGGTTGTTTGAAACCGCCTGTCAAGCGCGTCCGCTGTATGAAAGGGCGCTGCTGGGGCTTGGCAGCGCTTACGCTCATCTCGGGGAAAAAGAAAAAGCGATAAAATATCTCAAAAAATACAAAAAACTCCGTCCGGATTTCTCTGGAGCTGACTATATAATCGCCTGGAACTACTTCAATTTCAACATGAAAGACAAGGCAAAGCATTATCTCATAGAGGCCCTTAGAAAAGACCCTTCCTTCATAGAGGCCCGCCTGCCTTTGGCCGGAATTTACGCCCGAGAAAAAGAATTTAATGAAGCCTGGAATCAATATTACAGGGTTTTAGATTATGTGCCCAATCATCCACTGGCGCTGAAAATGGTAAAACTTCTTGAAGGAAAACTGACCAGGCAGCCGGAAGAAATACGCCCCCCCTTCAAATTCAAGCCACCGCCAAAAGTGCCGTATATAGACGTCATCGAGGAGATAAAAAAATCGGTAAACATGCGCATAGGCATAGGAACCAATAATCAGGGAAGGCAGAGGAAAAACAAGCGGCTGAAATTCAAATCCTACTCGGGTTTCAAAATCATTGGCAAAAGAAGCGGAAAGATTTACGTCAAAACGCGGAGCCAAAAGTCCTGGCGAGCCGAGTATTCAAAAAGACGGGTAATTATCAAAAACAACAGGGGAACGGTCTTCGGGAGATTCAAAGGAACTATAATCATAGCGCCGAACGACCTTAAGAACGGATACATAGTTTTCCAGAGAGATAAGTGGTCGTCGAATCCATGGTTCAGAAATTCAGACAGGGCATACAGGGGTTACATAGAACTTTCTCCCTCAAAAAGGGGAATAAAAATAGTCAACGTGGTGGATATGGAAGTCTATCTTCTTGGAGTGGTTCCTGCAGAAGTTATGTCCTGGTGGCCGTATGAAACCTTAAAGGCACAGGCGGTGATAGCCAGAACGCAGGCGATAATAAGGCGCAAAGGCGGAGGCAAACACAAGAAACAAGGTTATCATCTTTGCGACAGCCAACACTGCCAGGTTTATGCAGGGGTTATATCCGAAAACACAAGAACCAACAAAGCAGTATATGATACCGAAGGCGAGATACTCGTTTACAAAAAAAGACCCGCTGAAACTTTTTATCATTCAAACTGCGGAGGATACATACAAGCTTCAAAAAACGTGTTTGGCTGGGGAGATGTTCCCTATCTTAGATCCCACCAGGATACCTTGCCGGGAAATGAATATCAACTGGACTCTCCCTGGGATTTCCACAAATGGCTCCTTTCAAATCCCCCTGCCAACTGCAATATGCCTCAAATAACGCCCGTCATACACTTTAGATGGCTGAGGATAATAAAACACAAGGACCTTGAAACCAGAATAAACAAAAGTTACAGGATAGACAAACTGAAAAACATTTTTCCCCTTAAAAGAAGCCCTTCAGGAAATGTAAACTCCCTTAGAATAATCGGCTCAAGAAAAACCGTGGATATAAAAAAGGAGCATCTAATACGCAATCTTCTGGGACTCGCTTCAATTAAAAGCACTTTGTTCTTTATGAAGTTAATAAATTCCCGAACGGGAAAACGCGAAATTACTGGATATACGGCGGAGGATGGGGACATGGAGTGGGACTTTGTCAGACGGGAGCCGCCGGGCTCGCGGAAAAATACCACAAAAATTACAAGCAAATTCTGAATTTTTATTTTCCAGGAACCAAAATCAAAAAATTAAAATACATAAGGCGAAAGAAGAAAAAACTGAAATAAAACAGGAAACCCTGAAACTTTTACTCCTTCTCCCACGCATCACCCCCAAGAATTTCTTTCAATTCAGGTTCTTTCCTTTCGTCGGCTTCTTGCTGAAGAATTTCTATAAGAGAAGGCTTGGGAACATTTTTGATGATTCCAAAAGGCACCGGGAAAGACGGCAGGTTCAATCCGCTTACGGCATAAGCCAAAGCGGGATTTGTCTCATCATATATAACCACCTCCGGAGGAACCTTCCCGGGTTCAAATTCTATGACTTCTGGCCTCAAATCCTTTAAAATTATTCCCTTGTTTTTATTCTTACCAAAAACAAGGGGCTTGCCGTGTTCCAGATAAAGGGAAATATCTTCCTTTTTTTCTTTATCCTTGAAATCGTTGAATTCGCTTTCAGTGAAAGCCAAACATTTTTGAAGCACTTCAATGAACACCGTTCCGCGGTAGGTGGCAGCCTTTGAGAAAACGGCATTTAAGGTCCTGGCATCGGTGTCCAGGACCCGCGCCACAAAACCGCAGTCAAGTCCAGCCGCCATATGCACGGGATTAACCGGATAATCCACAGTCCCCAACGGGGAACTTTTGGTAACAACGCCCAGACGGGTAGTTGGCGAGGCCTGTCCCTTGGTGAGCGCGTAAATTCTGTTATTAAAGAGAACTATCTTCAGGTCCATATTCCGTCTTATTGCATGAAGTATATGATTTCCTCCTATGGACAGAGCATCCCCGTCGCCGGTCATAACCCATACGGAAAGTTCGGGATTGGCCATTTTTATTCCCGTCGCCACGGCCGGAGCCCTCCCGTGAATGGAATGAAAACCATAGGTATTGATATAGTACGGAAACCTGCTTGAACATCCGATTCCCGAAACAATAACAAATTTTTCATGCTCAAGCCCTAAAGAAGCAAACGTTTTTTGAATCTGCGCGAGAACGGCAAAATCCCCGCAACCGGGGCACCATTTCACGGATTGCGGAGAGGCAAAATCCCTGGGAGTTAGTTTTTTAGATTGCATTTTCATCACCTCGCAAATATTTTCTTAATCTTTACAAAAACATCGTCGCTATTCAACGGCATTCCCTCAACTTTGTTCAAAGGTATGCCGTCAATCATATAATGAGCCTTAAGCAGCGTCCTCAGCTGGCTGAATCCTTCTTCCGCTACAAGCACCTTTCCAAACCTCCTCATTACAGTTCCAAAATCAGGAGGAAGCGGATTAAGATATTTCAGGTTCACGGATGAAACCTTGAAACCAAGTTTTCCCGCATCCAGAACCGCCGTGGTTATAGCTCCATAAGTAGAACCCCAGCCGACAATCAACAACTCTCCCTCGCTGTCTCCGAATACTTCAGTCGGCGGTATTTCTCTGGCGACTCCGTTAATTTTGTCCATCCTGAACTGGCACATTTTCGCGTGATTCTTCGGGTCATAGGTCACTTTTCCCGTCATGTGCTCTTTCTCAAGACCTCCGGTCCGGTGTTCATAACCTTTTTTGCCCGCCTCTGCCCAGTATCTCGCCAGAGTTTCCGGATTTCTCACGT
>CALEIX010000126.1 GCA_937898825.1 uncultured Elusimicrobia bacterium
TGTTAAGGATATTTTATATCCTTTGGGGGAAAGCTTGACACTTTATCATATAATTCTATTTTCTCAAGTCGATTATGTCAAAAAGCCCCGGACCGGTAGATATAAGTGAAATTTCCGGATGGGGATATATCCGGCGCAATTTTTCTATTTTACGCATAAATTTTCTCGCGTTGCCTTTTATTTCGGGTAAAGTTCTGGCCGAAAAGTTTTCATCTAACACATCCAGATGGGTGATGGCAATGCGGTTTGCTGAATTGAGCGCCACAGCTTTTGCGGCGGTGGCGTATTCAAATTCCCCCACTCTTCTGAGTCTTCCGCTAACGCTGCCGACTTCTCTGCCTTTGGTATGGAGAATATCAAGTTTTTTCCTGTTTTTTATTTCGGACTTTATGGGTCCGGGCCCTGTCCTTGTCACATAGGGTTTAAAAATCACATATATATCACGGGCATACCTTGGGCCGAGACCGGCTTCAGCCATAAATGTGGAAGCTGATGTATCCCGGGAAGTAACGTAAGGATATTCTCCGTAAAAGAGCGAGAGTTTCAGTCCCTGAGTTCCTTCAAGGAGGAGTTTTTTTCCTTTGCTCAGTTCTTTATTCAAAAGGCCTGGAACGTCTTTCACATATCTTGAAAGGTGTTTATCATCTTTGGCGAATTTTATTTTTTTTCTCTGGACCCGCTCCTTTATTGCTTCTCCGAGACCGGTGCCTACACTTCCGATTTTGCGCATCATGTGCGCGCTTTCTCTTTCCCTTTTTCTCTGGCGCGGCTCTATGATAACGGCGTGAGGGTCAATTATAATTCTCCTCTCGGCGTCCGTTTCCTTCATTTCTTTTAGCAGCCAGTCTTTCAGGATGTATGTTCCGGCCCCGAGGACAAGCTTCGCCTTTTCGTTCACAAAACCGGAAGGTATGGTTTTCAAGGCGAATATTTTTTTCTTATATAGTATGGTGTGACCAGCGTTCGGGCCACCCACTTTTATACAATAATCATAATTGTCGGAATAAGCCAGATAGGCAGTGACTTTGCCTTTCCCCTCGTCACCTGCCTGTCCGCCTACAATTATGTCAACCGGCATAATCCTCCATAGATGCTATCTTAGATGCAAGTCCTGTGTAGCCGCATTCAATTATTTTCTTTATTTCAGCGTTTATTTCCGGATTTAATTTAAGGGAATCTATAAAAGCCCAAATATCTGCTTTGGTCAGTTTTTTTCCTCTGCAAAATTTCTTTACCTTTTCATAACCCTCTTTTTTGCCTTCGCGCCTCAAAATTATTTGAATGGCTTCTGCATAGATTTCGGGGCTCAAGTCAATCATCTTTTTTGCCTCAAGAGAGTTTACCGCGATTTTTGAGAAGCCCTCAAGAATCTGAAGATATGCTATGTACGAATGGGCGAAGGGAACGCCGAAATTTCTTTCCACCGTGGAGTCGGATAGGTCGCGCTGGAGGCGGGATATTGGAAGTTTCGCGCTAAAATGCGAGAAGAGGGCGTTCGCCAGGCCCAGGTTTCCTTCGGCATTTTCAAAGTTTATAGGATTGATTTTTTGGGGCATGGTGGAAGAACCAACCTCGGTTTGTTTCACCTCAAGCAGAATAAGGCCGTCGCTTATATATCTCCACATGTCCTGGCAAAGGTCAATGAGAATGGTGTTAAGCCGCCGGAGGGAATCAAAAAGTCGGGCGCATGAGTCGTGCGGTTCTATCTGAGTCGTGAATAAATTCGCGCGCAGTCTGACTTTGAACATTTTCGAAATATGAGCGATGAAGTCTTTTGTAAATATCAGCCAGTTTACTCTTGGAAATGACGCGCAAAGGGCGTTGTAATTGCCTGCGGCGCCGTTTAGTTTGGCGTTTAGACGCAGTCGCGAGAGGTAATTTAATTCTTCCTGGATGCGTGCGGAGAATACGCGGAACTCCTTCCCGAAGGTGGTCGGAACTGCCGCTTGACCGTGCGTTCTGGCAAGCAGAATTTCGTTTTTATATTTTTTCGCTGAATAGTTCAGGCATTCTCTTATTTCTGCTATTTTTGGCAGGAGGCGTTTGTTAAGCGCTGAAGAAAGCATAACGGCATAAGCAAGGTTATTGATATCTTCGGATGTGAGTGCAAAATGGATATATGGAATATAACAGGAAAGTCCTCTGGACGCAAGTTTCTCTCCGAAACGGTATTCAACGGCTTTTACATCGTGGCGAGTCGCCGGAAATTTTTTTGTTCCTTTCGTTTCAATTCGCTTGACTTTTTGTATGTCGGCAGTGTCGGCTTTCGAAACGGCGTTAATGATTTTTACGTGTTTTTGAGGCAGCCGGCCTTTCGTGCGCAGGAGAAACTTGATTAAATATTGCCCCTCGATCAGGAACCTGTGTTTTATAAGCGCCGTTTCAGAAAAATCTTCCGAAAATATACGGCAGGTATCGCCGTATCTTCCATCCAGAGGACTGATAGCATCAGGTTTCATTTAGTGTAATATTATCAAATTCCTCAACATTTCCGCAAAAAAAAGTAAATAATAATATTGTAATCTAAAATTACAGGATTATCACTTTGTTATAATATACCAGAGAAACGAGGTATGAAAACAATTTGGAGCGAATTGAGGTGATCATATGGACATAATGAGCATAATAGGTTTCATTGCAGGGGCAATAATATTGATCTGGGCCATTTTTTCAACGACGGTAGGCAGCATTATTTTTAATCTTCATGGACTGGTAATTGTTATCGGCGGAACGCTTGCTGCCACCGCCATTAATACCACATTAAGAGGGTTTGTTTCCGGATTCAAATCGTTTCTCCTTATTGTCAGAAAGCAGGATATACCAAATATTCAGGAAACCATGCAGACCATAGTCCAACTTTCCGATACTGCCCACAGAGAAGGTGGCATAATGTCATTGCAGAATGTAGACCCTGTTTTTGCCGGCGGTTTCCTCAAGAGAGCAGTAACTGTGGCCATGACAAGCGGACAGGTGAAGGAGACGCGAGAAATACTTGAAGATGAAATCAGACGCAAAAGACTTGCCAAACAGGAAAACTCCAACTTCTATAGAACGATGAGCATTCTTTCTCCGATGTTTGGTCTTATCGGAACTCTTTTTGGAATTATACAAACCCTCAATGATTTATCTGACCCTACGCGGATCGGTCATTCCATGGCCATAGCCATAAGCAGCGCTCTTTACGGCATAGGACTGGCTAATTTTCTTTTTGTTCCCGTTGCCAATAAATTGCGGCTTAAAGCCATGCAGGAAACAATGATACTTCAACTTATTCTTGAAGGTGTCATTGATATAATGAGCGCCAAACCCCCGCATCTCATAGACATGCATTTAAAGGGATACTTAAGCCAGGAGAACATACAGGAATAATGGTGAGCAACGAAGATAATCTCAGGACAAAAGGAAGCCGCCCCAATGCATTTAAAGGGATACTTAAGCCAGGAAAACATACAGGAATAACGGTGGGTAATGAAAATAAAAGAGATAGAACTGCATACTATTGAATCCATGATCGCGGGTTTAATGAAAGGCAGGTAGTATGGCAAGATTTTACGAAAGAGAAGACGAACTTGAGAATGAACTCAACCGCGGTGCCCTGTGGGCTATAACTTATGGGGATATGATGAGTTATCTTATGATTTTTTTTCTCATTCTTTTTTCGCTTTATACCTCCAGGAATGTAGTTTCTCAGTTTTCGCTGAACGCAGTTGAAGAGACTTTCGGCAAGGATACGGAACTTACCCGAGAAATCTTTTCAAAGCACGGTATACAAAGAATCGCCAAAGTGGAAATATCCGCCAATAAAATTCGAATAAATTTTGAAGAACCGGTTTTGTTTGCTCCGGGTTCGGATAGACTCAAAAAATCCTCGTATAAATACTTAACAAAGCTTGCAGCGGTGCTCAAGGATATTCCAAATCCCATTCAGATAGAGGGTCACACTGATAATACGCCTGTGGGCAGGCGTTTCAGATTCAAGTCCAACTGGGAACTTTCTGCGGCCAGGGCTTTTAGCGTATTAAGATTCCTGGTCAACCACGGAGTGGCAGCGGAAAAGCTTTCAGCTGTCGGCTATGGGGAATTTAAGCCGATAAAATCAAATGAAACGCCGGAAGGAAGGGCCGCCAACAGAAGGATAGAGATAAATATTATTAGGCATGAAATCTAATTCATGAAACTGACAACCCGATTTTTATTGATTTTGCTTTTCATTGCCATTGTTCCCATGTTCATCGCTGTAATTTGGAACATATATCAATACAAGGCGACTACCACCTCTTTTTTAACTCTTCATTCTGCCGTTTCCGAACTCGCGGCGCTAAACGCCGAAGAATGGATAAGAAGAATAAACCGGAGTTTTGCCTTCCTTTACGAAATAGAAAATCCGCTGCAGAGAAAGAAAGTAGACGAAGCCACTCTTATCAAGCGGGCCACTGCCACAAATTCAGACATCATGGCATTGAGTTTCATAGATCCGCTCGGAAATCCCATTTTTGAGCTGCAAAGCGACAAGGTCGGACTGAAAGAAAACCTGACTTCACTGACTGAAGATATAATTGACAAAGCGCAAAATTCCGGGAAGGTTGTGTTTGGAAATGTGCTGTGCGTCAAGGGCGTTGCGTATTTTCCCCTCGCCTACCCGCTTATAAACCAGCGAACCGTGGTTTTTCATTATTCCCTGGAAGATTTGTGGAAGAATTTTAGCAAGGAAAAGGCCGGCAAAAGCGGCGTAGTTTTTGTTGTGGATAATAATGGCAACGCCCTTTCCTGCCAGAAAGTGAGCAGGAACCATTATCTGTCTCTTATACACATCTCCGAGCCCACGAGACCTCTCTACATCTCGTATGCCGTCTTCTGCTTGAAA
>CALEIX010000127.1 GCA_937898825.1 uncultured Elusimicrobia bacterium
AAGACGGCATACGAGATGTAGAGAGGTCTCGTGGGCTCGGAGATGTGTATAAGAGACAGCCTTTATAGGAATCCCGCTTACGATTTTAGGCGGCGCGCTCATATGGTGCGGACTTAAAATTATCTTTTCAAAAAGCAATACATTTATATTCAAAACATTCAGATTTTAATCCGTTATTTCCTTTTCTTTATCAGCACAGCTCTGAAATCCTTGTACTCAATGGCAAATATGGCTTTCAAAGCCAGGACACTGACAATAATCGGAGTAAAAAATCCTATCCAACTTCCCATATTCCTCACAACCTGCATATCAAAACCGAAAAGAGAATAAAAAACGAAACTCATGATGAAAACATTGGCAACCATAACCGCAATGGTGTATACGAAAACTCTCCAGACCATGCTCCACCACAGCCTCCAAATCATCCTCCAACACACCTCTAAAATTTCAAATTCCCCGTTCATTGCGCCTCCCGAAATTTCCCAAAAGAATCTGCTCAAGTTCAAGACAAATTCCTGTCTTGCGCTTAACCAGGTCCTGCGCCTTTTGGATAAGATAATACACATCTTCGGCACAAGCCTTTCCTGTGTTTACGATAAAACCTGAATGCTTCGGCGAAATCTGGGCGTCGCCGCATTTTACCCCTTTTAATCCACAATCCTCGATTAATTTTGAGGCATAACCGCCTTTTGGTCTTTTGAAAACGCTTCCGGCCGACGGATATTCCAGAGGCTGAGTCCGAGCCCGTTTTTTCAGAATTTCTTTCCTCGCTGTCAAAATCTCTTTTTTGGCGCCTTTTTTCAATTTGAACGTCGCAGACAATATTACTAGTTTCTCAAGGCCTTTTGTTTTCCTATATGAATATTCTATATCCCGTTTCGCAAGGCTGAATTCAACGCCCTTGAAGTCCATTACATTTACTTTGTCAAGCATATCAAAAGTCTCCTGCCCGAATGCCCCCGCGTTCATAAATATGGCGCCACCGACGCTTCCCGGTATTCCGGACATTTTTTCCATACCGGCAAGTCCCTTAGCCACGGCTTTTTTTATCACATTATCCAATAGAGCACCTGCCTGAGCGAAAACAATAGTGCCATTTATTCTGACTTTATTCATTCTTCTTAACGATACAACCATTCCCCTTAAACCCAAATCGGAAATAAGAACATTGGTAAAAGCGCCAAGGATAAACACCGGAATTTTTTTCTTCTCACCAAATTTAAGCAAGTGAGTCGTCTCCCTTTTATTTTTTGGGAAGGCAAGACATTCAATACATCCACCGATTTTGTAACTTGTGATTTCTTTGGCGGGAAAACCGCAAAAATATTTTATCCCGGTTTTTTTTAATTCAGAATCCCGGTCATCCATAAAAAGGGTTCACTAAAAAATAACCCGCCGCTTACTTTTTCATGACGACGGGCTAATCTTCTTTATTTTTCAAGAACTTCTTTTATGCGCGTAAAAGCCCAGTCCACCTCTTCGCGGGTTATTATCAGCGGGGGAGCGAAACGTATAACATCCTCATGGGTTTCTTTGCACAAAAGTCCCTTTTCCATAAGCGCTTCACAAAATTTTCTGGCTCCGCCGGCCTCTTTTTTAAGCTCAACCCCTATCAAGAGGCCTTTTCCCCTTATCTCCTTGATATAGGGGCTTTTTATACCCCGGAGTTTATCCATGAAATAATTTCCAATCTCACTGGCTTTCTCAACCAGTTTTTCTTCGTCCAGAACTTTGAGAGCAGCTCTTGCTACCGCGCAAGCTAAAGGATTTCCGCCGAAAGTGGAGCCATGGTCTCCTGGCTTGAAAACTCCCAATATTTCTTTCGAACTCACCACTGCCGATATCGGCAAAGCGCCGCCACCAAGCGCCTTTCCAAGAATCATTATATCGGGCCTAACGCTTTCATATTCACAGCAAAACTTCTTGCCCGTTCTGCCGAAACCCGTCTGTATTTCATCGGCTATAAAAAGCACATTCCTCTTCCTACACAACTGCCACGCCTGCCTCAAATAACCGTCCGGCGGAATGATGATTCCAGCCTCGCCCTGCACCGGCTCAACCAGAAAAGCCGCTGTGTTTTCGTTTATCGCCCCATTAAGGCGCTGAACATTGCCATACTCTATCACCTTAAAACCGGGCGTAAAAGGGCCAAAGCCGCTCTTGTATTGCTCCTCTGTAGAGAAAGTGATTACGGTAATCGTTCTTCCGTGAAAGTTGTTGAAACAAGCAATGATTTCGGCTTTTCCGTCCGGAATTTTCTTTATTTGGTATCCCCACTTTCTCGCTGCTTTTATGGCAGTTTCCACCGCTTCTGCGCCGGTGTTCATGGGGAGAGCCATCTCATATCCTGTAAACTCGCAAAGTTCCTTAAGAAAATAACCTATCTGGTCATTGTGAAAAGCCCTTGAAGTCAGCGTTAGCTTTTGCGCCTGCTCGGTTAAAGCGGCAATTATTTTCGGATGGCAATGCCCATGATTTACGGCAGAATAAGCGCTAAGCATGTCCATGTACCTTTTGCCTTCGGGGTCATAAACCCAGACTCCTTTTCCCCTTGAAACCACCATGTCCAGCGGATGGTAATTATGCGCGCCGTAATTCTCCGATAATTCTATAAGTTCCTTCGTTTCATTGCCGATATCCTGCATACATCCTCCCACACATCTCTACGGCTTGGTTTAGAAATTTATGCCGACACCGAATTGAGCAGCGTTGTTTGAATGAAGCAAACTGTAGGCACCATAAAGATACAAAAACGGAAAAGGTGTCAGTCTTGTCCCCACAGTAAATCTCATCTTCCCGACCGAAGCATCCACTCCGTTCAATAAAGCAGAAACATCTTTTATCTCCAATTTTGTCCTGTCGTATCCTATCCCGGCATACGGTTTTATTATCGGCAAATCAAATGAAGCGGAAACATCAAATGAATAATGGCTTCCTTCAAAATAGTCATAGCTTATGGTATCGTAAAACGCAGAAAGCATCACATCCGGAATAAATTTTGCCAAACCACTTCTGTGGAAAGAATATCTCACCCCACCGCCGATTATATTAAGCCCCATTATGCTTGTGCCGCGCAGGACAGCGTCTATACCGGCAACCGGAATTCCAATAGAGCCCTGAGCCATGGCTATGCCAAAAGTGTCAACACCGGCATTTTTCAGGACGAGATTATCGTCATTGGGCTCGAATTGAACAACTCCTCCCAAAGAAACATCAAAACCGGGAAAAGAAACGGTTCTTCCTGTATTAAAATCATTCGCGCCCACAAGACCGCCAAAATCCTCGGTGAAAGGTTTCAGCAAACTGCTCTTTATATGAGTCTTAAAGTCCTCAAAAGGGTCTGCCTGCAAATAAGGCGCAAAAATAAGACAAACAACCAGAACCATCAATATTTTTTTCATAAGGGCCTCCGAATAATCAAGTAATTACAAATATTATCTCATAAATTACGAACCAATACAATATTTTTGCGCCTTTTAAACTTCAGGAGGTTCGACCATCTTATTTGAAGGGAATTCAGAGGATGCGGCGCACATTTTAAGACAATCCAAAATCTCCTCTCCGTATAAAGTCAGTTTGCTTTTTAGAAAACCGTTAATGCATTCGAGTTCAGAAAGCGTTTTGGGATTGGCATAGGCGATTTTATCCAGCAATTCCCCGCTTATTATTACTTCTGAAAGCATCCCCCTTTTTTTAGCCGCCTCCCGTCTCCATTCCCTTAATTTTTTCTGCCTGCGTTTTACTTTTTCAAAATGCGCTTTTTTTTCAGGAGAAATCGCCTTATACGAAATAGTGAAACATTTGTCCGCAAGTCCCTTTTCTATCGTCCTTTTTATCCATTCTCCGTGCTTTTTATACACGTACGGAGTAATGCCTTTGTATTGACATATGTTCTTGAGGGCTTCGTGCGCATTCCGCGCGAGAGTCGCCATTACCTCCTCAGAGATTACCTTGAAAGGCGGGATATTCATGCTTTTAGCCATCCTTTCCCTCTCCAGATAAAGATGTTTCAACACCTTCGCCGACTCAAAATTAAGGTTTTTCGTTTTCATAATTTTAAGCCATCCGTTACTGTTGAATTCCGCCTTGACCGGCTCCATATCTGCGATAAAATCAAATTCCTCCTTCAATTCGTCCAAAAGATGTCTGGTTTTGAGTTCTTTTATAAACGCATCACGCAGTTTTTTGAGATAAATCACATCCAATATGGCATAATTTAAAAGTTCTATTTCGAGAGGTCTTTTTCCCCAGTTGGCTTTTTGAAATTTTTTATTCAGATTCACCCCAAAATATTTTCTAACAAGATTGTCCAAACCGCAGCGTTTTATTCCCAGATACTTGGCGGCAAGCATGATATCAAAAATATTCCTGACTTCGGCTTTAAAAGCAAGTTTTATCACTTTTATATCGGATTGGGCGGAATGAAAAATTTTCTCTATGTCCGGGGATTTAAGAATGGGCAGGAAAATGGACATATCCGTTTGGAAAGGGTCAATAATCGCGGTCAAACCTTCGGATTCAATCTGAACCAGGCAAAGTTTGTAATAGTAGGAATACAAACTGTCTGACTCCGTATCTATGGAAACATATCTTCTTTTTTCAAGATCTTTTACCAATTTTTCCAATTGGCCATTCTCGGTGATAAGGAACT
>CALEIX010000128.1 GCA_937898825.1 uncultured Elusimicrobia bacterium
AGCCGCCGAGGACGGAAATCAGGGTAGAGGGGGTAGGGTATAGGGTGGAGGGGATGGAATATGTGACGGCAAAGACAGACCCTACCCATGGAAATTGTGTGTAGCCGTTCATGTTAATTATCCTCCATTTCGAATTTCAAAGCAAATAATTGCCGTATTTCGTAAAGCGATTCCTTCAATCCCGGAATCGTTCTTTTTTCCCAGAAGTCCTGCAGATTGACCAATTGAATGAACATATTTACGTTCAGTGATCTTTGGGACGGGAAATATCCTCCAAGATTTATTCTCATGCGCTCTATCCCCGAATTAATCGATTCCACTATATTGGTGGTGTAAATGTATTTCCGGGCACCCTGGGGATATTTAAGAAAAGTTAAATATCCCTTTTCATGTTTTTTGTAAAAATCGGCCATTTCCGGCTTTTCAGTCCCTATAACCTCGCACAATTGCCGCCAGTATCCGGATGCTTCCTCTTCATTACGGCATGTCTTGATAAGCTTGAGTATCTGAAGTGCTTCCCGTGATTTTTTCCGGGATAATGCCCGCGCGATATTTCTTATTAAATGCACATAGCATAATTGATGGTCGGAATAAGGATAAAGCTTGCTTATAACTTCGCCAAGCCCCGTAAAATTGTCGGTGACGAAAAGCATAACCCTCTTTATGCCCCTGCTTATCAAATCCTGGAGAACATCCGCCCAAAAACCCTTGTTCTCTCTGCCTTTGCATACCCAGTAGCCAAGTATCTGTTTCTCGCCTTCCATGTTTATCCCGACAGCCGAAAAAATGGATATTTCATTAACGCGGTTGCTATCAACCCGCAGGCGCGCGTGATACGCGTCTATGAACACGGCAAACCAGTCATTGTTGAATATCTGGGTTCTGAATACCTCGAGCCGCTCTTCTATCAACGCCAGCGCGTCGTTTAATGCTTCCTGCGAAAAGGGAAGACCGAGCTGAGCGCATGCGCGCTTTATCTGATTATGCGAATAATTGTTGGATAAAAGCGCTATAAGCAATTCCTCGTAATCCTTGTCCACCCTCTTCCACCTGGGCGGCAGTATGGCCGGCCGGAAATTATTGACCCCGAAACGAACGCGCGGCACCTTAACTTTGAGCTTTCCCAAGGTCAGGGGCAGCTCGCGACTGTAAAAACCGTTGCCTTCATCGCCCGCTACCTTTGAAAGATAAGAGTCGCGTTCATTGACCATGAGAGCGTTGACTAAGCTTTCAAGGATGCTCTTTATGCCTGGTTTCTCGCCTTCGGCTATACGCCGGGAATAATCAAGCGCAACTTTTTCTATGGCCTCTTTCGTGGCTTCGCTAAGTTCAATTTCAGCCTGCTTCATCTTTTCCTCCCTTTTTCCTCACTTATTTTTATTTTAATTAATTTCTCTTTTAAAATTAACCACACACAATTTTCTGAGTACTACCTCTTCATCCTGCAACGCGTTTGGCGGGAATAGACTGCAATGGATTCGTAATGCGAATGTTGGGGATTACATCGCCAGATATGCTGGCAAATGTAAACGCTGTACTATTTAGAGACAATTATTGTACTCCAGTTTTAGCAGGAGATATTAAATTGAGTGATGTGCTTGTTAAACCAGGTCATATTCGGGTGGTTACAAATCTTTCGCCTTTAATGGTTTCAGAAGCAGCGGGTGATGAAACGGGTCGGGTTATTACACAAGAAGCTACAATTGGTGTGTATTCCCCTTATTCCCCCTTTCCCTTATTTACGGATTTAAGCGTATCAAGTTACACCGCTGTAACCGAGAAAAAACCCGAGATAAAAGCGCGG
>CALEIX010000129.1 GCA_937898825.1 uncultured Elusimicrobia bacterium
GCTCCCTCCTCATTCCTTGTTTCGGCTAAAAATCGGCTAATTTCTCTTGCAAATAGACTTTTTCAGCAGACCCTATTATACGTATTTTTTTGCCTAAAAGCAAAAAAAATCATGATATTTTTTGCCTTTAGTGAAAACCGCCCGGGTCTGCTCAAACCCCTTTTTCAAGGATTTTTTTCAGGATTTTGGCGGCCAGGCGGGGATTGGCCGAGTTCCCGGATTTTCTCATCAGGGAGGCCATTATGGGCCCAAGCGCCTTTTTGTTTCCTTTCCTGAAATCTTCTGCGGCTTTCGGATTCTCCGTTATAGACTCAATAACCCACTTTGTTATCCGCCCCTCGTCGCTTACCTGGGCAAGTTCCATTTCTTTCAGCAAATCCCCGGCTTTTCCTCCCGTTTCGCACACTTTGGAAAAAAGTTTTTTGCCGGCGGTGGGAGATATGGTTCCGCCAGTCACATAGCCGGCTATTGCCGCCAATTCCCGGGGAGGAATAAGATTGCCTGGCGCAACGCTTTTTTCTCCGCTTTCGTTTACTTTCGCGAGGAGTTCCGATATGATTAAATTCGCGAGCGTTTTGGCGTTGGTCTTCAATCTATCTTTCGCCGCGGCGTTTGGAACCAGGTCCTCATTGGCGGATATGCAAAGCTCGAAATAGTCGCTTAAGTCCTTTGAGGAGGTTAAAACATCGGCGTCGTATTCACTTAAACCGTAATCATTTATGAATTTTTCCTTTTTTTGGAAAGGAAGTTCTCCTGAAAATTTTGCCGAGGCAAGCGTTTCTTCGTCTATGAAAAGAGGCGGAAGATCCGGCTCGGGGAGGTATCTGTAGTCATACGCCATTTCTTTTGCGCGCATTGAGACTGTTTTGTTCTCTTTTTCATTCCAGAGGCGCGTGTCCATATTTATTTTTTCGCTCTTTTCAAGCAGGTCGCTTTGCCGACGCAGCTCGTAGGATAAAGCGTCTTTGACGGCTTTGAAAGAATTGAGATTTTTTATTTCGACTTTTGTCCCGGGTTCCTCTCCCTTTCTTTTCCTGACGGATATATTCACATCACTTCTGAATTCTCCTTTTTCCATGTCGCAGTTTGATATATCCGCCCATTGCATGATTTTTTTGAGCGCGGTCAAAAAATTGTATGCTTCTTCGGGGGAAGATATGTCCGGCTCGCTGACGATTTCAAGAAGCGGAACGCCGGCCCTGTTAAAATCTATAAGGGTATAATCCAGTTTTCTGTTCCCTATGGCGTGCAGCAGCTTGCCTGCGTCCTCTTCAAGGTGTGCCCGCTTTATCCTTATTCTTTTTTTGCCTTTTTCGGTTTCTATTTCGAGATAACCTTTTTCGGCGAGCGGCTTGTCGTATTGCGTTATCTGGTAGCCCTTTGGCAA
This sequence comes from uncultured Elusimicrobia bacterium, assembly GCA_937898825.1. GTDB lineage: Bacteria > Elusimicrobiota > Elusimicrobia > Elusimicrobiales > UBA9959 > CALEIX01. The sequence goes on from CALEIX010000129.1 coordinate 1,388, forward strand.
GTCCGGATAGAAATAATTTTTTCTTGCGAAGACCGAGACTTTATTTATATTCAGATTCAGGCAAGACGCCGCCTTTACCCCGAGCCAGACGGCGGTTTTGTTTATGACCGGAAGAGCGCCCGGCTGCCCGGTGCATATCGGGCATATAGCGGTATTTGGACTGTCTCTTATACACATCTCCGAGCCCACGAGACCTCTCTACATCTCGTATGCCGTCTTCT
>CALEIX010000130.1 GCA_937898825.1 uncultured Elusimicrobia bacterium
GGATATGATGATATCTGCTACAGTCAAACCGGTCTGAAAATAATCGCCGTTCAACCTTATGTTTTGATTGGACACCCCCTGGCCAAGTTCATTGTCGGTCCAGCCGGAAACCTCGGTTTGAATGGAAGTGAAAGCGGGCCTGGTGCTTACCGTAAAGGGCTGCCAGTCGCTGGTGAAAGTGCCGCCGTCCGGATTGATTATGGTCAGGTCCTTGGCCCCGGTGCCGGCAACAGCGTCCACATCCACTGTAACGGTTATTGAAGAAGGAACATAAGTGTAATCATAATTGGTAACATTAACGATTGTATTTAAGAATTGAACGCTTGCCCCGTTCTGGAGATTGGCCCCGTTAATGACTATGTTTTTCCCTTTGGCGTTCTGGCCCAGCTGAACCGGGTCCAGAATGGTGAAGGAAGGGCCGTAAGTCACATTTATCTGGTCAGCCAAAGTGTCGGCTCCCCAATCCAGGTTGGTTACCTTCAAGTCATACACGATTGAGGGGTCAGCGGTCGGAGATATGTCTATCTGGCATTGGAGTAAATTGGACGACAATACCTTTGGCCAGTCAACCGAAATCCCCCCTTCCGGAAAAGAAACCTTTGCCCCGGAAACAAAATCGGAACCTGAAACCGTAAGGATTATGTCGTTGGCTCCCTGGCCGAAACTTAAAACTGGCGGGTCTGTAATCGCCGAAACCGTAGGAGACTGCGTTATCCGGAAAAAAGAGTCGGCCGGGGTTTTCGCGTCGGTCCCCGAATCCGGATTTGTAATGGTGAAACTGGAATAGCCAAGCGGGCAGGAGGTGCCTATTCCGACCTGCACCCGCAATCTGTTAGGGTCTTCGCCCAGGTAGTTGTAATTGTAACTGAATATGGTGATTCCGTTGGGGCCGCTGGGCAAGTTAAAGTCTATCGTAGCGCCATTCTGGAAATTATATCCTTTTACGTCTATCCACTTGTTGGATGCGCCCCTTGCTAATTTATTCCTCGGCGTTCCGTCCGTCCCGTTTACCTTTGCCTCCACCAGAGTCGGTTTTGGATTTATCGTAAAACAACCGCTTTTTGTGGTATTCCCTCCATCGGGATTGGTCACCGTGATATCTCCCAGGCCGTAAGTCGGACTATCCGAAATGTCTATCACGGCCCTTACCTGGTTGGCGCCGTCAAAAATCACATTCTGAACCGTAACCCCAGCGGCGGAAAAATCCACGGTGCACCCGTTCGCGAAATGCATCTGGGAATCCGTGATGGTAATGGTGGCGCCGCTTACCCCGGCGGCTATGACTGAAGGGCTAACGCTCAAATTGTCTCCGCCAGCTTCGGCGCCGGGCCTGTAATTCACCGTGAACCAGTCGGAGCGCCTCTCCGACGCCCCGTCAGGATTGGTAATTGTGACATTCCTTGGGCCCTGCGCGGCGGTCGGAAGAACGTTTATCTGGCATTTTACGGTGGTTGAAGAAACATAATAGTTTGAAGAAACGCTTATGCTGAATCCGAAATCCGAAGTAAATCCCGGCTTGAAGCTTTTGCCTGTTATCGTAACCCACTTGCCGCCGGCGTTCTGGCCTAAATTATCGGGAGCGATGGTATAAAGAGTCGGCTTGACCCACATATACGTGGAATTGGTATTGGCTCCCTGGGCTTTCACGTATACATTTCCGCTGACCAGGTCGTCGGGAGGGTCGGATATTATTATTTGGTCGTCCGTCCAGGTAACGGTCGCGTCATTGTAGGGTATCCACTTATTTGAAAGCTGTATGCCGTCGCCGGCAACCGGGGCTCCCAGAAGACCGCCTTCAAGCGCAAGCTGCAAGTCAACGGAAACCGTGGAAGGATTAACCCTGTAAAGGTATTTCGTGAAATTCAGAGTGCAGTTTTCGCAGGTTATCCTGGATAACTTCGCCGAATCGTCAAGCATAAAATTTATCATTTTACCGCTCGTGGACCACCTGCCAAGATGCCATTCAACCTCCACAACCAGGCGGTCGCCGTCCTGGACCTGTATCTGATTGGTGCTCGGCTCGTTATTTCTTATCAGGCCGCTGAAAGGCAACGATGTTTTCTGGCTTGTGCCGGTGGTATTTGTTTTAGATTTCGGGGAAAGCAGCAAAACCCCGCCCCTTATGCCCGAATTGTCATTTTTCCAGATATAGGCGCAGCCGCGAAGATACCACGCGGCGTTTCTTCCGCCGCCACCGAAAGCGTATTCAAGGATGGTCCAGTTGGTGGCGGTGGTCAAGAGGGTGGCTTTCAGGGGCGGGGAAACAAATCGCGCAGCTTCCCCATATCCGACAGGATCGTCGCTGGAATTGCGATTATCTGTACCTTGAAAAGAGTACGACACGCTATTGTAATCGGGCGTTGTTCCCGCGGTTGTGCTAAGGGTGAGAACCGGACCGTCCGTAGGCATCTTGTTTCCGAAAGAGTCGGTGGTCTGGGCGGATTCGGGATAATACCCCCCGGCGCTTTGGGGCCGCATATAAAGAGTGGTCTGCGCGGAAATGTTTATTTGCGGGAAAAAGATTAAAAGTGAAAGCGAAAGGATTTTCGCCCTGGATAAAAAGCGAAGTATTTCCGAAAATAAATTCCGGGATTTCATCCGATTTATACTTTCAGACCCTGTCCGCATTGTATTAAAGCACTTCACCTATTATATTAATTATGCGAAATAACTACCAAGTTAAATCTCATTGCAGCTGCCGCGAAAGCGCGAAAGCGCAGAAGAACAGAAGTTACAAAAGAAACCTCTGTCTTTTCTTAAATTTTTAATATTCATAAATAATCCTGTCTCTTATACACATCT
>CALEIX010000131.1 GCA_937898825.1 uncultured Elusimicrobia bacterium
ATAGTAAGAATATCATATTTCGCCGCATTCTTCAATATCCCGCGTTCGCTCATCAGAAATGTCTCCGCCTGAGGCGGACAGGTCACAAGACACAGGAGCACAAGTTACAAGTCGGAAGTCAGTTGTAGCTGCAGAGCGCATCCGCCAAACGAACGGTGGATAGACGTCGGAGATACACCATTTTTCGCATTTGATGCAGGAAAAGAAGCAACAAAGGTAGCAAGACAGGTTGGAATGCGCTGCAGAGAAAATACAAACCCGTTCAAAAGCGCAAACGCTATAATATGCTAAAATTTAGAAAAACCGCAAGGAGGACAGAATGGCGTATTTTATCGGTAGAGACAGAGAGGCAAGGCAAACATACGGTTTTGACGATGTGGCTCTTGTGCCCGGTAATATCACCGTTGACCCGGAAGACACCGACGTGTCTTTCAGAATAGGCGCTTTGAAACTCAAAATTCCTTTTCTTGCTTCCGCCATGGACGGCGTCGTGAGCGTGAAATTTGTAAAGATTATGGGGAAATTGGGGGGGCTTGCAGTTCTCAATTTAGACGGAATAAACACAAGATATGAAAATCCCGAGGAGGCAGTGGACGAAATAATAAACGCTTCTCCCGAAAAAAGCACGGAGGTTTTTCAGAAAATATACAGAAAGCCAATAAACAAAAAACTAATTGCAAAAAGAGTCGAGGAAATAAAAAAAGCGAAAGTCGCCTGCGCAGTGAGCTGTATACCGCAAAATGCCGGGGAGTTCGGTCCGATAGCGAAAGAGGCCGGGGCAGATATTTTTGTGGTCCAGTCAACTGTGATAACAACGAACTTTGAATCAAAAAAGCAGAAAATCCTGGATATTCCGAGATTTATAGAGAAGATGCGAATCCCGGTTATTCTTGGAAACTGCGTAACCTACAGAACCGCGCTTGAATTGATGGACACCGGCGCTGCTGCTTTGCTTATAGGGGTTGGGCCCGGCGCCGCCTGCACCACAAGAGGAGTTCTGGGCATAGGGGTACCACAGGTGACATCCACGGTCGACTGCGCGGCGGCGAGAGACTTTTACTTCAAGAAAACCGGTAGATACATTCCTATAATAACAGATGGGGGAATGCTTACAGGAGGAGATGTGTGCAAGGCAATAGCCAGCGGGGCTGACGCTGTCATGATAGGTTCTCCCTTCGCCAAAGCGAAAGAATCTCCCGGGAAAGGTTATCACTGGGGAATGGCAACCCCGCACCAGAATCTGCCCAGAGGCACCAAGGTTAAGGTCGGAATAACCGGGACTCTTGAGGAAATTTTGTTTGGTCCGGCGAGAGTGGATGACGGAAGCCAGAACCTCGTTGGAGCCCTGAAAACTTCTATGGGCGCGCTTGGATGCCGGAATATAAAGGAAATGCAGCTGGCAGAGATAATAATAGCGCAGTCAATAAAAAGCGAAGGGAAACTCCTCCAGAAGGCACAATTCGTTGGCATGGGAAAACAACGATGATTTTAAATCCCTATGCCTGCGCCATAATTGCCTTATGGCACTTTTCATATGGAACAAATACTAATTCTTGATTTTGGCAGTCAGTACACGCAGCTTATAGCACGACGCTTGAGAAATTCGAAAGTCTATTGTGAAATATTGCCTTACTCCGCTGCCATTGAGGAAATAAAAGGCAAGCAGCCGAAAGGACTGATTCTGTCAGGAGGACCCTCCAACATCTATTCCGTGAATGCCCCGAGAATCTCCAGAGGCGTTTTTGAAACAGGAATTCCCGTGCTCGGCATATGCTATGGCATGCAACTAATCTCACACATAAAGGGAGGCCTCGTCAGCAAAGCTCGAAAAAGAGAATATGGACTAAGTGAAGTTAAAATCGTGGAAAAGACGCCTCTATTCGAAGGGCTTCCTTCAAAAATAACAGCCTGGATGAGCCACGGAGATGAGGTCAAAAAAAACCCGCCAGGTTTTAAAGTAACCGGAAAAACGAATGAAATATCTATCGCTGCGATGGAAAATCCCCAAAAAAATATATACGCCGTTCAGTTCCATCCGGAGGTTCACCACACGCAGTTTGGAGAGAAAATAATTGAAAATTTCGCCAGGAAAATCTGTGGTGTGGAAAAAGAATGGAATCCCTACGATTTTGTCAAAGAGTCCATAAGAAAAATAAGGAATGAAATCGGCCGCCTCTCTGCTGTATGTGCTTTGAGCGGAGGAGTGGACTCGTCGGTCGCCGCCGTCATTGTAAACAAAGCCATCGGCAGGAGGCTCAACTGCATTTTTGTGGACACAGGTCTGTTGAGAATCGGCGACAGGGAGAGAATAGAAAATATATTTAGAAAGCGTTTCAGGTTCAATATAAAAATAGCAAACGCCTCCGGACTTTTTCTTTCCCGCCTCAAAGGCATAGAGGACCCTGAGAAAAAAAGGAAAATAATAGGTAAAACCTTTATAGAAGTTTTTGAGAAAGAGGCGAAAAAAATTAAGAACGCCGGTTTTCTTGTTCAGGGGACATTATATCCCGACATCATCGAATCTGTTTCAGTCAAAGGGCCTTCCGCTGTAATAAAGAGTCACCATAATGTTGGTGGTCTTCCGGAAAAAATGGGATTGAAAATAGTCGAGCCATTGAAATTTCTCTTCAAGGACGAGGTCAGGAGAATCGGCGCCCGCCTTTTCATCCCACGCGAGATTCTATCTCAACACCCATTCCCCGGCCCGGGACTTGCCATACGAATAATAGGAAGTGTGACCCGGAGAAGACTTGAGATTTTACGAAGAGCGGATAAAATAATGCGCCAGGAAATAACGAAAGCCGGCTGGTATGACAAAATATGGCAAGCATTCTGCGTGCTGCTTCCGATAAAATCGGTGGGGGTCATGGGAGACGAAAGGTCATACGAAAATGTCCTTGCCATAAGGGCCGTGGAAAGTGTCGACGGGATGACGGCGGACTGGTCTAAGATTCCGCATAAGCTTCTTGGAAAAATTTCCTCAAGAATAATAAGCGAGGTGAAGGGAATAAACAGAATCGTCTATGATACAACCTCCAAGCCACCGGCGACGATAGAATGGGAATAAACTTCGTTTTGTAATCAAAACCCCTCAATCACTATAAAAGCGCGGATATTTTCTTAACGGGAAATGCTCCCTTGCGAATTACCTTGACTTTATTCCCTGTCAAATCCACTATTGTAGAAGGCTTGCCGCCTCTAAACCGGGGAGAAACAAGAATATAATCAACCTTCCCCAAAAAGGCGTCTTTCAGATTTTTTCCGCTTAAATGGGATTTTCCTGAAACATTGGCACTCGTGGATATTATAGGTTCCTTGATTCTTAGCAGAAGATTTAAAAGTTTTTTGTTGGAAGGAATTCTGAACGCGGCATTTTTCGTTCCCTTTTTTAGCGGCAAAATCGCGGTTAAAGGCTGTCTCTTATACACATCTGACGCTGCCGACGAA